>DAOOIV010000047.1:0-31940 GCA_035384605.1 Phycisphaerae bacterium | reverse complement strand
GCAGATCACCTTCCTCGATCAGAACCTCGCCCGTCGACAGGGTGCCGTGCCCGGGCAGGCTGGCGATGGTGTATTCGATGGGATCCCGGTCCGCATCGTTGGCAATCAGGCGTATCGTTACAGATGAGTCGGGCAGGAGCGTGACGCGTTGGTCTTCGGGCACGGGAGCCGTATTGATCTGGACGGCCACGCTGATCGACCCGGTTGTGACGTAGCCATCACTTGCAGTGAATTCGAAGGTGTCGAGCCCGTGATAATCGGTATCCGGCGAGTAGGTGAGCTTGTTCGACGACGTTGCGTAAGGAATGTCAGCATCCGTCAGAATGGCCGAACCCGACTTGAGCCGTGCGTGGCCCGGCAGCGAGACGATGACGAACGAGAGGGTATCGCCATCCGCGTCGCTCACCGGAAGGGTGATGTTCAGGTCCGTGTTCGGTGGCGTAGTCAGTTCGGTCATTCCGGTAAGGGGCTCGCGGTTCACGGTCACGGTGATCGTGGCAGCGGTGGAGTTTTGCGTGCCGTCGTTGGCTTTGAAGGTGAAGGTGTCCGTGCCGTGTGCCGTGGTTGTGGCCGTGTAGGTGACGGTCCTGCCGGCAGCGGGAATCGCGTAGGGAAGGTCTCCGGCCGCAAGCGTGGTCGATCCGACGGCCAGCGAGCCTTTGGTGGGCAGCGTGCTGATGATGTAAGTCAGGGGATCCGAGTCCGCATCGGTCGCCGAGAGGGTGATGGTTATCGTTTCGCCTGGCTCCGCTTTGGCTGAGCCGGCCGCGGCAACGGGTGCGGCCGCCATCAGGGTCGAGGGAACGCCGGCCGCGGCCAGGCCGAGCCCCAGGACCAAGGCCAATCGCCCGAGACTCCTCAAAGCAATCGGCAAGTTGACTGTATTCATGGTGACCCTGCGCGCAACAATCCCTTCAGACGGAACCCTGCGCAGGATATCGGCCCGTCAATAAGGTGACTTAAGGGAGCCGGCGTCCGCGGCGATTATCGGGCGGACCGGCTCGCGTCGGGCAGCGGCTTGCTGCGTGGACGTCAGGAGCAACCTGGCATTGCCTTGCCTGCGAATTGACGGCACCCGGCCCGAAGAAACAGGACCGGCATCTTTTCTTGGTCCCAACTCAGGGTGATTCATCACAGGTCTCGTCGGGCGGGATGCCCGGTCCGGAGGCACATCGCTCAAATACGAGGTGGTCGGCTTGATCAATGTAGTTGTCTTCATCGACATCCAGGCACTTGCATGGATCGTCATACGCCCAATTGCCAGGGCTTGTTCCGGTGTAACAGCGCTGAAATGCTGAGAAATCCACCTGGTCGACGTCAAAGTCACCGTCCACATCAAAGCGCGGGTCGGAACAGCGCGACACCAGATGCAATCGAGTCTGGAAAGCCCAGTCCTTGGCGGCCGCGTCATCGTGAAAACCCTGATTGTCAGCGCCGCTGGGCTCGCCCAAATCCCCCTTGACGCCTGTGGACCAGCATCTCAGGGGAGCAGGAGCTTCGGTCACCTCGAGATCCCACAGGTACGAGCCGTCAACCGCCAGGGGGGCAAGAGCAGGATAGCTGATACAGCTTCGCTCGTCCTCCGTAATCGTGTCAAGATCCAACATCACCCAACCCGGTCCGCCGGCCGTCCTCTCCACGCGCCACGTTTTGATCGGGCCATCGATCAGCACCGTCCGCATCCAGCTTATGTTCCACTGGTAGAGAGATACGTACATGACGAAAGAGCCGTTACTCTCCATGTACATGCCGAACGAATCAAATAACCCGCTCAGTGGCGGTCGCTGCGCTTCCGGCAAGCTCGACGCCGGAGTAAACTGCTGGCTGATCTCACTTCCGGCGATCAGGTCCTTCGACCAGACTCTGCCAGCGTAAAGGTCGAACTCCGGCGGGACGGCCGGATCGGGCTGTGCAAGCACCGCAGCCGGAAGTAGCAATACGATCAGCGCGAACGTATGATCAAGCATCGATCGACTGGTCGCTCTCATATCATTGCCTCCAGGACCCAAGGAGATCTTCCGAGCATGTTCTTCGATACCTCTCAAGGGCAGGCTACGGTGTTACACTGCGTTTGCGATCCCTGCGGCGTTCCGCCCCGATCGGAGCATACAACCGAAGCGAGATTCTGGCAGCTCGAGTCAGCGAAGCAGCAGGCTTGTGGGTCATCACAGGCCGGATCAGCCGGAACACCCGATCCCAGAGCGCAGGCGTCGAAGGCCAAGTACTCAACACTGTCGATATCATCGTCGCCGTCGATATCCAGACACCTGCAGGGATCGTCATAGGGCCAAGTGCCGGGAATCCCAGCGCCCGTATAACATGATTGCAGGACCGTGAAGTCGTCCCGATCGACGTCGGTATCGTTGTCTGTGTCGTAACGAGGATTGAAACAGGTCGGAGTCAGGGTGTGTAGTCGAGTTTGATAGCTCCACGTTCTCACCGCTCCTCCGCCATGGATGCCGATGTTCCCAACGCCGCAATCGACCACTGGAGTCCGGGTGGTGGCCCAGCATTGCAGCGGGCTGCCGCTGGCGCGTGTCACCAACAGCCGCCAGAAGTACGACCCGTCAAGCGGCAGAGGGTCGAGGGCGGGATAGACCTTTGGGCCGGTGCCGGCATCGTTGCAGTACCGCAGGTCTACGCTCTCGCTTCCCAGATCGAACATGATCCAGGCTTCGCCCGTTTGGCCCACTTTGACGACGCGCCACACCTTCATGGGGCCGTTGGCGATCGTCGTGGACCAGTTTGTGTCCCACGTATAGAACTCCATATAGAACTCGTAATCCCCCGTGCTGTTGATGTAAACGCCGAAGGAGTCGAACCCCCCGATGACCGGAGGGCGCTGAGCTTCCGGAAGACTGGATGCAGGGCTGAATTGCTGGCCCGCCTCCTGACCGGCTCCCCAGGCCTTTTCCCACACGGTCGCCGCATAAAGGTCATAGTCGGGTGGATCCGGCGGGCCGGGAGCACCGGCTGCGAGGCCCGACAACGAGAAGACCACCATTAGCGTTGTCGCCAACCCGAGGTTTGATTCACGCATTGCTATCATGTTTCCTGTTCTCCGACACCACAAAGGTTGTCCGGCCCATCGAAGCCATCAGCTTGCATGGGAATCATGCGCAGGCTCATAAGGCTTCAGATGCGTGGCCTCACGGCTCAACGCGTCCCAGTCGCGTCGGCAAAGTTGCCCGCTACCGGCGTCTGCGCATTGCCATGCAACCGGAAAAACCCAGCAGAGCCAGAGCCGCCGGCTCCGGCACGTAGACCGCCGTGACAAAGGCACGGTTCTCCTGACCGGGGAAGGCGCCGGCATCAAATTGAGTGTTACCCACGATGGTGGTGTCTCTATTTCCAGGGCGATGCCACTTGGCAAACTGGATGTTTCCCCCACCAGTCCACACCAGCCTCCAGACGTATCCCGAATCCATTGGAGATGCCGCTGGCCACGGCTGGGGATTCTCAGGGAACTCGAGGACGAGCCAACCCGCGGCCGGCTGGCCGTTGCCGAAGCTTTGCGACGCGATCAAGTTCGCGGGTTGCACGGTATTGTTCCATGTTGTGATGGCGTCAACGCCCTCAACGGTCCTGTAAAGATAGAGGTTCAAGTCGGTGATTGTGCCGCTTCCGGGCATGACGTAAACGGCGATCTTCGTGAATGTGCATCCATTCGGGGGTTTATCGAGCCTGTTGTCGCCGTTGACCGGATCCGTTCGCGAACTGAACCAATCTGCCGCCCCGGTGTTGCGTGCCTGGGTACCGGTCTGATCGTAGAGCACGTACCACGGCGGAGGTGCGTCAAGCCCCCCGGGATCCGTGATGCGGATTGCCAGGACCGGCGATGAAAAGACCGTCATGCCGATTGTCGCCAGACAGGCGAGTACTGTGATGTGCTTTCCTCTCATTGCTCTTCCTCCTGCTCGGTGAGCGATAACAATAACCCGGCCCACGAATGTGCCTGGTAACATGCAAAACCAAGGCTGGCAAAAGAAGGAAAGGTCGAGTTACATCCTGATCCCACTGGGATCCGTTCGGCTAATCCCTCTCCGCCGGCCCCCTCCCGAACGGCCAAGAGACATGCGCGGAACTGATGATGCACATGCATATTGCATTGTCCCATCCAGTCGGGAGGTTGTCAAGGAAAAACCCAGACAATGTCGCAGGAGCAGTACCTGTATACCCCCCATCTTCAAGACAGCAGACTTCCTATGGCGATAAGATTGCCTGACGCCTTCGCTTTCAGTTTGGCACCACCTTTCGACGATTTGCTGGAGCGAGGCGGCAACGCGGACAGACGCGTCCGGACGTTGAGACGTCGTTTCCCCTGCGGGGCGATGGGTTTCCAGTAAAGAGACGTAGCGGCACGGCCGTGCGTAATCACAGAACGGCGCGTGACGGAAACGTTTTCAGAAACAGAATAAATTCCACATCAGCGGTACCGCCCAATCGCGCGCGGTCATTCAGCGGGGGCCGTCGTCTACTTCAGCCACTTCGCGGCAGCTTTCTTCAGCTTTTCCGCCATGTCGGTTTTCTCCCAGGTGAAGCCTGGGCCGGTGCGGCCGAAGTGGCCGTTGCGGGCCGTTTCGCGGTATATGGGGCGCCGCAGTTTCAGGTGTTGGATGATCTCCGCAGGTTTCATGGGAAACATGTCGCGGACCAGTCTTTCGAGCGTCGTCTCGGGCACCCGGTTGGTGCCGTTGGTGGAGACGAGCAGACTGATAGGCTCGGCGACGCCGATGGCGTAGGCAAACTGCACTTCGCATTCGTCGGCCAGGCCGGCGGCGACGATGTTCTTGGCGATATAGCGGGCCATGTAGGCGGCGCTGCGGTCGACCTTGCTTGGATCCTTGCCGCTGAAGGCCCCGCCGCCGTGACGGCCACGGCCGCCGTAGGTGTCCACGATGATCTTGCGGCCGGTCAGGCCCGAATCACCGTGGGGTCCGCCGACCACGAATCGGCCGGTCGGATTGATATGGTAGCGGATTCGATTGGACCAGAGGTCGGGCCGTTCCCGCATGATGACCGGCTTAATGATGTTCTCGATGATCTTGGCTTGAGCCTGCCTTGACAGGTTGCCTGACTTATCGACGACCTCTTCGGTGTGCTGGGTGGAGATAACCACGGTGTCGATGCGAGTCGGTACCCCGCCGTCGTAAGCGATGGTCACTTGGCTCTTGCCGTCTGGCCGCAGCCACTTGATCTCGCCGTTCTCGCGGGCTTCAGTCAGCCGCTCGACGAGTCGATGAGCCAGGTGAATCGGCAACGGCATGAGGGCTTTGGTTTCGCGGCAGGCAAAGCCGAACATGAGGCCCTGGTCGCCGGCACCCTGTTCCTTGTGACGGCCCTTGCCTTTGGTTACCCCTTGGCTGATGTCGGGTGACTGAGAGTGAATAGCCCGCAGGACCGCACAACTGCGATAGTCAAACCCGATGGCGGAGTCGGTATAGCCGATCTCGCGGACGGTCTCGCGGGCGGTGGTCTCGGCTTCCGCCAGGGCTCGCTCCGCGGCCGTGTTATGGACGGTGATCTCACCGGCCATCACGATCAGCCCTGTGGTGACCATCGTCTCGAGGGCCACGCGGGCCATCGGATCATGGCGCAGCAGGCTGTCGAGGACGGCATCGGAAATCTGGTCGCAGATCTTGTCGGGATGCCCCTGGGAAACAGACTCCGAAGTGAACAGGTAACGTCGCTTATCAGTGGGGGTAACCAATCCAATATCCTTTCGTCACAGTTGTCCGGCCTCGGCACGAGGTCTTACGTTGACTGTTCCGGCCCCTTTTCCAAACGCAGGAGTCGGGGCACTCTGTCAGGTTCGCTCGCGACCCGACCTCCAGTTTGGGCTGATATATTAGGTCTTTCTGACGTTCCTGACAAGGAAGGCCGGTCCTACCGGCTTTTCTGGGTGAGTCCTTCGAGAAAGCGGTCCAGGTAACCCCTCTTGAGGAACAGATTCATGGCCTCCACGGTCTGTTCGTGGTTCATACCCCACAGGCAGCAGCGCAGGTCGGTCAGCTCCAGATCCATCTGAATGATCAGGACGTTATCGATGGTCACAACCGAGGGCAGTTCCTGAAAGAGCAAAGCGGACAGGTGGTTGACGCCCGGCCCGCCAACCGAGATCACCGGCTGTTTGCTCAGTCTCTTCTCGTTGATGTACAAAACGTCGCTGATAACAAGCGGCTTCCAGGGCGACTCGGGGCCGAGCCGTTCGGCAATTTCCCGGGCAAGCTGATAGGCCAGCGGGCGGTCGGCGGCCTCGCCGCGCAGTGACGCTCCCGTGACGATCAGGATCAGATGGTTCAGATCGGTTTGCGGCATGGCTTGCAGTATACCTCACGGGCCGGGAGGAACATACATGACCTGTGCCGGCAGGATCCGGGTCAATCCACGTGTGCCTGCTGCGGCCGGCCTCCGAGCCGACCGTCGACCGGTCGCCTGGACAACGAGGTCGAGAAGCCCGCAATCAGATCTTGGCATTGGCTCTCAGCCGTTGCAGGGCCTGAACATGCATGTCGGGAATCAATCCGTGCTTGTCCGGCGGCACGTCCAGAAGCAGGTTGACACCGCGGTCGAGGCAGCTCTGAAGTATATCCAGCAAGGCGTCGTCTGATCTCGGCTTGTCGTCCGGCGTGAAGAACCAGTCCTTGCCGATCGGGTCGCAGACCTCGCCGGGCATATAACAGCGCCGGCCCTCGATGGTCCGCCATTTCTCGTGGCCTTTGCCCGGCGGCAATCGCCGTTCGATGGCGATGATGTCGGAAGGCCAGGCGTAATCCACAGGATAGCTTTCACCGCTGCTGATACCGCTGTTCATCATGATGACCGTCTGCGGTTGCAGCCGGGCGATGGTGTTGTACAGGTATTCGCGGTAGCCTCGGCCGAGAACGCCGGGAATGTCGATCCAGGTTTCGGCTATAGGCCCGTACTGGGTCAGCAGCTCGGTGATCTGCATGGTCTGGAAGCCCTGGTAGACCGAGGTGGTGTACGCTGGCAGCGGTGCGGAGGGTTGCGTCGAAGTTCTTCGCTCCAGTTCGGCGAATCTGCTCATGCCGAACTCCCAGAGGGTATTGGGGTCCGAGGGGGTGCGGCTGCCGAAGCGGTTGTGATTGTCCCACGAGCAGTAATAGAAGCCGGGCAGCACGCCTCGTTTCTCGCATGCTTTGACGAACTGCTCGACGACGTCGGTCTTGTTGCCGCTGTTGGCCACCGTATAGCTGGTATGTTTGCTCGGCCAGAGGCAGTGGCCGGCGACGTGTTTGGTCGTCAGCACCGCGTATTTCATTCCCGCGTCGCGGGCGACGGAGACCCACTGGTCGACGTTCAGCCTGTCGGGAGCATAGACGGACGCAGGGGCCTTGCCATCCGGCAGCTCGTTTTCCACGTACGTGCTCATCCCGAAGTGGATGAACATGCCATAGCGAAGAGACTCCCACTGGCGCAGTTGTTCGAGCGACAGACGCTGATCGCCCTGGGCGGGGTCCCTGCCGCCGGTCTGAGCCTGCGCCGCCAGGCGCGCGGAGCCTGCCGCGACCGCGCAGACGGCCGCGCCGGACTGCGCTGCCGTCTTGAGAATGCCGCGTCTGCTGAGCGTCTCCTTGTTCATGGTGGTCTCCATCTCTTGGTTCCGCCTTGTCACGGCTTCGAGTCCCGCCGGCCTCAGAACCCTTTGTCCGCTGGCCCCAGAATCCCTTCTGAAGCCTTCTTCGCGGAGGATTCCCATCCTCATTCGGGCCCGGAACGGATTCCGGGCCGAGCGGATTTCAGGCCGAGCGGAGCATCTGACATTTCAGATCTGACATTTCAGATTTGAAATCCGCAGTTTGCCCGCCTCAAAACCCTTGTTGGGGCCTTCCGGCTCACTTCGGCGACACCCACTCGATCATCGAGATCACCGCATTTCCCTTGCCGGCTCGGTTGGCCACCCTGACCAGCAGCCTGCCGTCGGCGGTCATGTCGCGAGTGACCGGCGCGTCAATCCAGCGGCCGTCCTGGAACTTCTCGAACGTGCCGAGGCTCTTATCGCCAATGAACACCTCCTGCTTTCGGCCGCCCTCAAAGCTGTCCGGATCGATCAGGTAAAGTCGAAGCGTTCCTTCGGCATCCTGGGGAACGGTCAACTCGAATTGAATCTCGTGGTCGTCGGATCGGCAGTGGAAGACGGGCGGCGGCCAGCCGGTCCACGTGGCACCTTGTTTGACGGCGGCACCGAAGCCCGGTTCTGCGAACAGGATTTCCTTTTCCGGGTATCCGCAAGCCATGTATAGCTTGACACCGCGAGCTCGCAGGTCCTCCGCCGACGGCAGCGGCGGGGGTTCCTCCGGCCAGAACATTTTCTCGGGCGCGGGGACCCGCTCGGCGGCGGGGATCATCGGCGGGAATGGGAGATGCGGCTCAGTCTGGTACCAGTAGCAGGTGCTGGAGAACTGAAGCTGCGTACCGGGCTTGCTGAACTCACGGCGGAACATGGGGTCTTCGTTGACTCCATAGCCGATGTCGACCGCCAGGGACTTTCTGAAGGCGATGGAATCGTTCAGAAAGAAACGGTAAGCTGCGGCCCCCTTCATAAACGGCCAGTAACCGAGCGTCGGGTAGATGTTTTCGACTTCGGGGAAGCCCCAACTGAAGCCGAATGAGTCTTCAATTCCCTGGAACTCCACCGAAGGGGTCTCTTCGCCGTCGACGTAGAATTTCTCGTTCATGTCCACCGGATAACCGGACGTTCCGGGACGGCGGACGGTCACGTTCCATCCGATGAATTCGCCTCGGCCTTGGGCACGGAGCGCCGGGTAGTCTTCCTTCCCGGTCAAGACGGCCTTCTGGTTCCACCATGCGTGAAAGTAGGGCGCCTGCGGCGGCACGGGCGTCGATCGCCACATGACGTAGCTGTAGCAGGGCATCATCGCCCACAGCTTCTCGCCGGGCGGCTCCGGGCCTTCGTAGACGAGCATGACCTTGGCCGACTTGCGGAAGGGCATCTGGAAATACGCGTTCCAGCCGCGTTTCTTATTGGTCAACGCTGTGTTGACGACTTCGCGGAGCCCGGCCGGATCGCAGAAGAAGTCCACCATCGGGCAGTCGACACTTGGCTCCGGCTCGTCGTCCCACCAAATTCTCAGCAGGAGATCGCGGTTCAGGTGATACTCCTTCGGTGCGGCAATCGCCCGGTGAGGATAGGCGAAATGGATCATGGTAATCATACCGGGCCCCTGCATCTCGGCGACAACCACCTCTCGATTGTTGTGGAACCGTCGTTCCGGCGGCGTTTCGATCCAGAGTGCGTTCTCCGCCCGCACGCGGGTCTCGTGGCGGACGGCGGACGCGCTGTCTGTCCCTGACGGCTGTTGGCATCCAACAAGAAGAAATGCGACCATGCCGGCAATCGACCATGCCAGGTGTCGGGTCCGCCTCATGATGCTGCCTCCATATTAGGGGTCCCGTCTTCAAGCCACCAAGTTCCTGCGGCTTCTGACTACGCCTACAAGGACCGGCTGCGGACTTTGAACGGCCGGATTCTAGCCGTGCGATGCCCCGGTTGTCCAGACAGCAGATTACTGCCAGACATCATCTCCGGCTGGAACCTCGGGTTCAGAATGGTTATCCTGTACGTTCTGGTTTTGGCAATTCGGAAGGAGTTGACTCATGGCAGATCAACCGACGATGACCCCTCAGATGCAGACCTCGTACAACACGTCGCCCAAAGTGGGAATGGCCGTCGCCGCGCTGGTGTGCGGCATTTTGGGCTTTTGCTTCCCGCCCCTGGGGCTGGTGGGGCTGATTCTTGGCATTATCGCGGTGATCAGGGCGAGCAGCGATCCCGTTCGTCACGGTGGCAAGGGGATGGCCATCGGCGGCATCTGCACCGGTGGCGTCTCGCTGGTCTTCATGGTCTTCATAGGCCCGATGATGGCGGCGATCCTGTTGCCGTCTTTTGCCCGGGCTCGTGAGTTGGCCAAACGCACCGCTTGCCAGGCGAACATGCGACCTCTGAGCATGGCCTTCCTGAACTACACCGTCGAAAACAACGGCGCTTTTCCGGACGACCCCGCCAAGGCGCTGGCACGTGCCGGCATATCAGCCAAGAACCTGGAGTGTCCGAGCAGCGGAGGACAGTCCAACTACCGCTATGTTCCCGGGTGGTCCACAAAAAACGGGGCGAACAAGCCGCTGGTTTACGAACCGATCGCGAACCATGGCGACGAGGGGGGCAACGTGCTGTTCCTCGATGGGCATGCCGAGTGGGTGGAGAAGACTCGCTGGGCCAAGGTGGTGGGGCCTTACGAGGATAAGTCCGTTCCAATCTCTCCGCCGTGACGACGAACGGCGTGGTCCTGACTTCCTGGCGTGGAGATGCGCGTGATGACCGTCGCTGGAGCCAAACGTTCCGATCACCTGTTGAAAGTGTTGTCGGGCTACCAGCACGTTCTTGTGCTGACCCACGACAACCCCGACCCTGACGCGATCGCCAGTGGTTGGGCAGTTGCTGCATTGGTTCGTGCGAAGGCGGCGCTGCCGGTCCGATTCGTCGCCGGGGGTGCGATCTTCAGAGCCGAGAACCGGCGAATGGTGGAGTTGCTTGAGCCTCCGCTTGAGTTTGTGGAGCAGATCGAAGTGCCCGAGGGCACGGCCACGGTCCTGGTCGACGCCGAACCGCACGCGGTCAATCATCTTTTGGGCGAGGCCGGTCTCCCGACGGCGGTGATCGATCACCATCAACACGAGGGCCGACGGCCGCGACTGCCATTCTGCGACATCAGGCCCAAGGTCGTTGCCTCGGCCACCATCGCGGCGCACTACTTGCGGGAACAACATATTGATCCCGGCCCTGCGTTGGCGACCGCTCTGACCTATGCCATCCGGACCGACGCCACGGGCTTGCGGGGTTTTTCGGCCGCCGATCACCGGGCCATGCGTTGGTTGAGTTTGCGCGCCGACCATCAGAAACTCACCGACATCGAGAATGCTCCGCTGCAGCCCGATTACTACGCCGATCTTCTGCTGGCCATGCAGAATACCTTTCTCTACGAGGACGTGGCACTGTGTTTTCTGCCGCGGGCCGGCGGCTCGGAGATCATTGCCGAAGTGGCCGACCTGCTGATTCGACACCGCGACCTGACCCGGGTGATGGTGGGCGGCGTGGTCAACGGCGATCTGCTGGTGTCGGTTCGGTCCAAAGTCGGTGCGGGCGATGCCAGCGATTTGGTCGCAAGGTCTCTCGAGGGGCTCGGGCATGGCGGGGGACACTGCCAGCGGGCCGGCGGCAAGGTTCCCGGCATGGCGCGCGGGGAGCGGGTCAGTGAAGATCTTCAGAGTATGTTGCGAAACCGCTGGCTTGGCGTCTGCGGCGTCGATGCCCAGCGCGGCATGAGGCTGGTCCCCAAGCGAGAGATCCTCGAGAACCTGTAGGGTCGCGAGAATGACCAATGACCAAGGGCCCACAACCAACGAATGGCCAGTGACCAAGGCCCAACGACCAGTCAAATCCGAATGACAAAATCGAGTTGTCAGTTCTCAGTGGTCAGTTGTCAGTTTTTATGGCCGGGGCAGAGCTCACCGAGCACTGACAACTGATTACTGACTACTTCCGCGGGTTTCATTCATCATTCTGGTTTCGATATTGGGGCTTGCTCTCTTACAGACTCAGCAGCATCCCCGAATGCGGCGGCAGCGTCGCGCGCTCGCCGGCCGTGCCGAAGGGCTCTGCGCCGGCCCGCGCCGCGTCCGCCAGAACGCTCCACTTGCCTGAGGGAAGGCGGAATTCAACCGGCTCATGGTGGCCGTTGAGCAGGATCAGCATTTCTTCCGCCGACTCGCCTTTCAGGCCGCTGCCATCCAGATGACAGACAACACATTTCGGATGGGGCGGTTCATTGAAGCTGACGCGTTGTTCGATTGCCTGGCGCGTTGGAAGCCGTAGGACCGGATGGCGGCGGCGTATGGCGATCATGCCGCGATGATATGCCCAGACATCCGCGTACGTTTTCTTGAGCGACCAGTCGGTCCGGTTGATTTCATCGGGCAGGTTGTAGCTGTTGTGTGATCCCCGCTTGGTCCGGCAGAACTCCTGGCCGCTGTGCATGAAGGCGATGCCTTGTGAGCAAAACAGAATCAGAGCGGCAAGCCGCATCATGCGTCGGCGGGTTTCGTCGGTTTCGTGGGGAACGCTCAGGGCCAGCTTGTCCCATGTGGTCAGATTGTCGTGGCACTCGAAATAGTTGATCGTTTCGGACGGGTTCACGGTGTTCAAGTGGATCGAGCCTTCGAGGGCGTGCCGAAGGTCTTCGATATGTTCACCTGTCTGGATGAATCCGGGCTCGGTGCCGTTGACGTCGCCTTTGATCGCGTTGCGAATGCCGTCGTTAAAGGCGCCGATGCCGGTGTTCTGAAGACGCCAGCGGTCCGTCAAGGGACGAAGCGGTGTTGGGCCGGCGGCCCAGGGTTCGCCGTAAATCAGGATTCCCGGCCTGATGGCCTCCAACTCGGTCTTGATCCGCAACATCGTCTTGCGATCGATCAGGCCCATCAGGTCGAACCGAAAGCCGTCCACGCGGTATTCGCGAACCCAGTACTTGAGCGAATCGAGCAGGAACCGCCGAGCCATTGGGCTTTCGCTGCGGAACTCGTTGCCGCAGCCCGAGCCGTTGGAGAATCGCCCGTGGCAGGTCATGCGGTAGTAGTAGTCGGGCACCAGCCGCTCGAAGCTCGCGCACGGCGACGTGTGGTTGTAGACCACGTCGAGGATCACGCCGATTCCTCGCTCGTGGAAGGCCTGAATGGCGCGTTTGAGTTCGATGATGCGTGCGGTTCCTTGGCGAGACGTGGCGTACCAGCCGTCGGGTGAGTTGAAATAAGACGGCATGTAGCCCCAGTCGTACGGGTCGGCATCCGTCTCGTCATTGTCGAAATCCGCAACGGGCATAAGCTGCACGTGCGTGACGCCGAGTTCGCAGAGGTGGTCGAGCCCCGTGCACACGGTCGGGTCGTCCGGCAGATGGGTGCCGCATTCCGTCAGGCCGAGGTACTTGCCCTTGTAACGCACGCCCGAACCGGCCGCGATGGTGAAATCGCGAACATGCATTTCATAGATGACCGCGTCGGCGGGGTGGGCCAACTCCGGCGACTCGTGGTTACGAAAGCCGGGTGGGTCGGTTTCCAGGAGGTCCACGATCAGTGATCGCGGGCTGCGGCCCTGAGTGCAGGTGGCGTAGATATCTGTGATTTCACGAGCCGGATCAAAGCCCGGACCTTCCAGCACGTATGCGTAATACTTGTTTCGCAGATTACCTGGGATGGTGACTTCCCAGATGCCGTAAGAACAAGGCTGCATGTCGTGCAGGCGCCGGTTGTGATCGCCGCTGGGGGAATCGGCCACAACTACCCGCACGGCCGCTGCCGTCGGGGCAAAAACGCGGAAGGTTGTGGCCTCGGGCATCCAGGAGGCTCCCAGCACGGTGCTTGGGTCATAGAACAGAGCGGGGTCTTGCAGCAGCCCGCCCATGCGAAGCGGCGTCCGGCCGAAGACCTCGGAGTGAATCACCCAGGAGCAGCCGCGGAAATCGACGGGACGCTCGGTTTCAAGAAGGTAGCGGGAGGACCTGCCGCGGAGCGGTCGGCGAGCCTGTGTCGAACGAATGCCGATGACCCGGCCGTCGTCTCCGATGAGCCGGAAACGCTCCGGTCGACACTCGGCAACCCGCATTCTTCGCCGAAACCGCAGGCCGATCAGACATTCGGCATCCAGTGTTGCCAGCACCATCTCCGGACACATTCGCTTGGTCCTCGGCAGGCGCGTCGTAAGCCTCATGATGAGTCGCCGGGGAGTCACATGCGTTGCCTTGGTCTCTCGCCGTTGTCACACGCCTCGCGGCTCGGCCCTGCTGTTGGAGAGCAGCCGTTCGATGGTAGAATGCCGGTGGGCCGGGTCGCGCGATCCTGACGGCGATCTTCCTCTGCTTCGTCGATCAGCGGACGTTCGACCGCATGTGTCCCGGGTGATATGATATGCCCCCCACGAGGGAAGACAAACTGATGCCCATTGAACAGGCGGAGCTGGTGGACCGCTTGCGATGGTTCGTCCAGCTTCGATGGATCTTTGGGGTGGTCGCTCTTGCCGCCGCGACGTTGTTATTGCGGATACCTTTGGGGCGGGTTCATGCCCCGATGCTCGTGGGTATCAGCGTCGCGATCTTGTGCTACAACTGGCTGTTCTGGTTCCTCGAAGGGTGGCTGAGCCGTCACCGACCGGAAGCCCACGCCCGGTATGCCGAGGTTGCGGCGTCCTTGCAGATCGTCCTCGACCTGGTCGCCCTGACTTTCGTGCTTCACGCCAGCGGCGGGGTTGGGAACCCCTTCTGCCTGTTTTACGTCTTCCACATGGTGATCGCCACTCTGCTTCTGCGGATGCGGCACGTCTTCCTGCTGGCGGGTCTGGCGATCTTTCTGTTCACGTCGCTGGCGCTGCTGGAGATGCGCGGCTGGGTGCCGCATCACAGCCTGTTCGGGCTGGAGGAGGCATACAAGAGCCCGAGGTATGTTGCGATTACTCTTGTCGCGTTTGCCAGCGCGATGCTGACCGCCGTGTACATCGGAACGTCGATTGCCGGGCGGCTTCGCGAGCGGGAGCACGAGATCCTCAGGCTGGAACGGCAACTCGCGGACTACGCACGGGAGCTTGAACGCACCAACCAGGAGCTGGTCAGGGCAGATGAGGAGAAGACGCGGTATTTCCGGAAGGTGTCTCACGACCTGAAGTCGCCGCTGGCCGCGCAGCAGAGCCTGCTTCGGGCGCTGCTGATTCAGATGGAGAAGTCGGATCCGCAATCGGCCGCACGTGTGGAGAGGGCCATTGCTCGGGGAGACGAGCTGTTGGCTCTGCTCAACGACCTCTTGCTGCTGTCCCAAGCCAAGGATGTGGTTCGCGGCCCGCGGCACGAGTGGATCGATCCGGGTGATCGTCTTCGGGCCGTGATCGATGCCCAGGCGCTGGCCGCGAAGGAAAAAGGATTGGACTTCTTTGAGGAGATGGAAACGCCCTTGCCGGCGATTTGCGCCGAGCCTGGGACGCTTCTTACGCTGGCCGAGAACTTGCTGTCGAACGCGATTAAGTATACCCCAAAAGGCGGGAGTGTAACGTTTTCCCTGTTCAGCAGGGATGAGCATCTGATCATGGTGGTGAAAGACACCGGGATCGGCGTGGCTAAGGAGGACCTGCCGAAAATCGGCCGGCAGTTCTTTCGTACCAGCCAAGCCCGTGAGTCGGGCTCGCCGGGTACCGGTCTGGGGCTGGCGATCGTGCGGTCGATGGTCGAGGCCATGCACGGCCGCTTCGATTTCCAGAGCGAACTGGGCGCCGGCACAACGGTGACCGTTGCGTTGCCGCTGTCGCATCCTGAGGCGCTGAGGGAAGTCGAGCCGTTCTGCCGCCTTGAGGAGCGTCGCGCCGATGAGGGGACAGTCGCGTCGCGAGAACGAGTGTGATGCTCGCGGCCGGCGTTTTTTCTCTCCAAGCGAGTCATCGTGAAGACTGTTCGACTGACCATGCTTGATTTTCGCGAACCCGCGGCGCGCTGGGGGATCATGTTCTTGTTCAGCGCCGTTGTGGGGGTTCTGGCGGGGTTGGCGGCGGCGGGACTGGACTACGGGCTGCGAGAAGGAACGCGGCTGCTCATCGGCCGGTTCACACACATTGGCGGAGCCCAGGTTTTCGCTTTTCGATGGGGCATTCTGTTGATGCCCGCGGTCGGCGCTCTGGTGAGCAGCCTGTTCGTCCTTCTTCTATGCCGGAAGGATTCCGGGCACTACGGAACCGACCAGGTCATCGCCGCTTTTCATCAGCACGGCGGACATCTTTCTCTCTGGGCACCGGTCGTCAAAGCCCTTGCGGCGATTGGTGTGATATCCTGCGGGGGCTCGGCGGGTCCGGAAGGTCCTATCGCCGTTCTCGGAGCGGGCATCGGGTCGAAGTTCGCGAGGCTCTTGTCGCTGGCGCCGCGTTCCCGGCGAATCCTGCTGATTGCCGGCTGCGGCGGCGGGGTGGGGGCCATTTTTCAGTGCCCGTTGGGCGGGGCACTGTTTGCGGTGAGCGTTCTCTATCGTGAGCCGGAGTTCGAGGCGGAATGCATTGTTCCGGCCTTCGTCTCCTCTGTTTTGAGCTACTCAACGTTCATGTATTTTCCCGGCTTTGGGCATCATCTGTTGCAGGGCGTAAACTCTCTGGGATTTGCGTCCCCGGCCGAATTGCTGGCTTACGCTGTTTTGGGCTTGATATGCGGCCTGCTGGCCGGGTTCTTCTACATTTGCCTGCGGATGGTCGAGTCACGACGGTTGCTTTCCGCCCGTCTGTCCGCATGGTTGTTGCCGACCGTCGGCGGGTTGCTGGTGGGATTGACTGCCTGTGTGCTGCCTCAGATCATGGACAGCCGTTACCAGGTCCTGCAAAACACTCTCGACGGCAAAATCTTTCTGGGCGATTCCGTGGCCGGGCGCTCGGCCTGGGAATGGGTCGCGTTCTTCGGGTTCCTGGCCATGCTGAAGTGCCTGGCGACGGCGTTGACCGTGGGTTCGGGCAGCGCCGGCGGCTTGCTGGGACCGAGCGTCTTCATCGGCGGCGCCGCAGGGGCCTTTCTGGGTGCGCTGCTCGAGGCGTGTTGGCCGGGACATTTTCCACCCGGTTCCCCGCTCAGGCAGGCCCTGGTACCTGTCGGCATGGCAGGCGTGTTGTCGGCGTCGATGCGGATCCCGCTGGCGGCGACCGTGATGGTTACTGAAATGACCGGCAGTTACGGCCTGATTGTCCCGCTGATGGTGACCTGTGTGACGTCCTATGTGCTTGGCCGCCGGTGGGGTCTCAACCCGTCGCAAGTTCGCTGGTCGGCCGAATCACCCGCCCATGCCGGCGACCTGCTCGGACGCATGCTCGAATCTCTGCAAGTGCAGCATCTCATGGACCGTCACTGGCGGTACACGGTAACACCTTCGACGACGTTGGGCGAGATGATCCGGCAAATCGGCAGCGGCTCGCGGCCGGTATTCGCCGTGAGAGAAGACGGACGATTCGTCGGGGTGATCTCCGTACAGGACATCAGCCGGGCGATCTCCGAGCCGGGTATCTCAGAGATCGTCATCGCGGCCGACATCATGAGCGGGCACGACACCACGGTTACCCCTGAGCAGAGCATTGCCGAAGTTCTTGAGGTGTTCCAGAAAACGGATCTCGACGTGTTGCCGGTGATCTCCGACGATTCTGAACGCCGGCATCTCGGAATGCTCAACAGGCGGGCGATTCACGAGGCGGTCCGCAGCCGCCTGGAGCGGATTCGCGAACACGCGCGGCGCGAGCACGCGGGCATCGCCGCGATCGAGCAGGACGAGCAGTTGTTCCAGTTGATGCTGGGGGTCTCGGGTTCTCGTCCGGATGTCTTCACCCGCATGCCCGTGCCCAACGAGATTGTGGGGGTATCCATCAGGCAAGCGGCGTTTCAACGTCGCTACGGAGCTCAGGTGGTTGCCATTCAGAACCAGGATGGCTCGCTCCAGTGTCCGCCGGACATCGATGCGCCTTTGCGCGAAGACCAGATTCTGGTGGTGATTGTCTCCGACGTCCGACAAGCTGAACACGGCACTGTCGCGGGGCCGGAAATGTCGAGCCATCTGTAGATCACCCTGCCTTGCGGCCTGCCTGCCAGACTCCAGTACGACGGGTGGCTGTGTGCTGAAATCGCCGTGTGAATTCCTGCCAGATTTGCCGGCATGTCATTGGCTTAAGTGGTTGTTTCTCAATTGATTAGAGCAGAAGAACAGGGGTGCTTTGGCTGATTATGGAAGAAATCTTTCAAAGACAGGCCAAGCCCCGCTTGATTCCTCTCACAACTTGTCGATAATCGGCTTAGGTTTGGTCAGATCCGGAGGACTCATGACCGGAGACGAGCGACGACAACAGTTATCGGAAGTCTTGGCGCGCCGCGGTTACGCTGATCTGTCGCTATTGGTCAGCGAGCTGGGTGTCTCAGAATCGACGGTTCGGCGCGATTTGTCGTTGCTGGAAGAGGAGGGTATCGTTCGCCGGACGCACGGCGGAGCGGTGTTCGTCAGCGATCGGTTCGTGGCGCTGAATTATGCGGCCCGGGAAGTGACGGCGGTTCCGGAGAAGGAGGCAATCGGCCGTGTGGCCGCCGGCTTGTTGCAGGACGGTCAGACGATTCTCCTTGACGGGGGAACGACGACCTTTCAGGTGGCCCGAAATCTGTTGTCGCGAACGATGCAGGTGGTGACCAACTCGCTGCCAATCGCGAATCTGCTGCACAGTGCGCCGAATATTGAATTGATTTTCATCGGCGGTTACATCTATCCGCGCACGGGTGTGGCGCTGGGGCCGTACGCACAACAGATGCTGTCCTCTCTGCATGTGGATGCGGCCGTCATGGGCGTGGCGGGGATCACGGAGGATGCGCTCTACAATGCCAATGTGCTGATGGTTGAGGCCGAATTGCAGATGATGCGTTCGGCCGGTGAGGTGATACTGGTTGCCGACAGCGGCAAGTTCGGCAAGCGGGCGTTGGTGAGACTGGGCGGTTGGGAAATGGTTGACCGAGTGGTTTGTGACAGCGCGCTGGAAGGCCGGTGGCAGGATGCGGTGCGCAACGCCGGGGCCGAACTGATTCTGGCCGGCGTGGAAGAGGCGACGGGTGTCGGAGCAAGGTCCGCCGGCGCGGGAGGTCAGGGATGAGTACGGCGATGGTGGGCGGCAGGCTTGATCGCTCGGTGGTCGAGGGCGTGGTTCGGGATATCGTCCGGCAGCGGCTGGGTCTGGGGCCCGGGAGGGCGGGTGCCGCCAAACCGAAGCTCGTTGTGAACATCTCGGCGCGGCACATGCACGTGACGCAGAAGACGCTGGAGATTCTCTTCGGGCCTGGGGCGCAGCTTACGGTGATGCGGCCGCTTTATCAGGAAGGGTATTTCGCAAGCGAGCAGACGGTGACGATCATCGGACCTCGGCACCGCACGATCACGAATCTGCGAATCCTGGGGCCGGTGCGGCCTGAAGATCAGATCGAGCTGGCCTTCACCGATGGCATCGCGATGGGTCTGGATCTGCCCGTTCGTATGAGCGGGGACATCAAGGGTACACCCGGTTGCATCGTGCTCGGACCCAAGGGGCATATCGAGCTCAAAGAGGGCGTGATCCGGGCTCAGCGGCACGTCCACATGCATCCGACGGATGCGGAGTACTACGGGGTCAAAACCGGCGACTTCATGCGGCTGAGGGTTCATGGGAGTTGTCCAACGACGTTCGAGGGCATTATCTGTCGCGTGAGCAAGGATGTGAAGCTCGAGGTGCACCTGGACACCGATGAAGGCAACGCGTGCGACCTGGCGAACGCGGCGAGAGTTGAACTGGAGAGAATGTAAGCCCAAGCTGATAGCTGACGGCTGATAGCTGATCGCTTTTTTGAGGAGTCCACTTATGGCACTTGAAGCACTTGGAATGATCGAGACGAAGGGTCTCGTGCCCCTGATCGAGGCGTCGGACGCGATGATGAAGGCGGCCAACGTCCGACTGGTGGGGTATGAGAAGGTCGGTCGTGGGTTGGTGACCGCGTTCATCCGCGGTGATGTGGCGGCAGTCAAGTCGGCCACGGATGCCGGCTCGGCGGCGGCGAGCAAGGTCGGCGAGGTGGTCAGCGTTCATGTGATCCCCCGGCCGCACGACGAACTGGCAGGCATGTTGCCCGCCGAGAGAAACAGGGCCAAATAAAGGGAACGGGATCATACGGGGATGACCCGCGCCGGACGAGCGATCGGTTCAGGGTTGGCGCGGGGTAACGGAGTATTCAATCGATGAGCGATGCAATCGGAATGGTAGAGACGATGGGCTACACCGGCCTGGTGGAAGCCTCGGATGCGATGTGCAAGGCTGCCAACGTCGAGCTGGTCAAGAGCGTTCAGATCGGCGGAGGCCTGGTGACGACGATCGTGCGCGGCGACGTCGGCAGCGTAAAGGCCGCGGTGGATGCCGGCGCCGAGGCGGCCAACCGGGTCGGTGAGCTGATGAGTGCCCACGTCATCGCCCGGCCGCATGAAGCGCTGGCGGACGTGTACTTCAAGTAGGCGTTGCGTGGCCATGACGGCGATGACGCAGGCCTCTGTCACAACAGCCGGAGTGTGTCGTGATCGTATTGGTTGCCAATATCGGTAGCACGTCGTTCAAGTTTCGCCTGTTCGATATGGACGGCGAGCGGGAGCTGGCCCGCGGAGGCGCCGAGCGGATCGGCTCGGACAACGCGGCCGTCAAGGTGGGCGACAAGACGTGGGCGGGGCGGATCGCCGACCACGGCCAGGCCATCGACCACTGCCTGAGGTTGCTGCCCGACCCGAACGTCAAGCTCGATGCCATCGGCTTCAAGGCGGTACACGGCGGGACGACTTCGGGGGCGGTTCGCGTCACGGAAGAGGTCATCCGAACGATGACCGAGTTCTTCGACATCGCGCCGGCGCACAACCCGCCGTATGTCGCCGCGATGAAGGCCTTTGCCGCACGGCTGCCGGACGTGCCGCAGGTCGCGGCGTTCGAGACGGCCTTCCACCAGACGATCCCCCCGTCGCGCACCACCTATGGGGTGCCGTGGGAGTGGACGCAGGCCGGCGTGCGGCGGTACGGGTTTCACGGGGCGAGTCATCGGTATATCGCCGTGCGGACCGCTGAGCTGATGGGTCGCAAGGATCTGCGCGTGATTTCTTGTCATGTGGGCGGCAGCAGCTCGATCTGTGCGATCGAGAACGGCAGGAGCGTGGCCAACAGCTTCGCGACGACGCCTCAATCGGGGCTGATTCACAATAACCGGGTGGGCGACTTCGACCCGTACGCGCTGCTCAAAGTATTGCCGGCGTTCAAGCTGACCTTTGAGCAGGCTTTGCAGGAGATGGCTAAGAAAGGCGGTTTGCTCGGCATCAGCGGCGTGAGCAATGATCGTCGCGACATCGAGCAGGCGGCGGCCGAGGGCAACGAACGGGCGAGGTTGGCACTTGATGTTCTCGTCGAGGGCGTGCGGCATTACGTCGGGGCTTATCTGGCGGTGCTCAACGGGGCGGATCTGATCGTCTTCACCGGCGGCATCGGCGAAAACAGCGCCTCTTTTCGTGAGGCCGTTTGTGCCCGAATGGATTACGCGGGGATCAAGCTCGATTCGCGGAAAAACGAGACCCGCGGCAGAGAGGAAACGATTTCAGCGGATGACTCGCGCGTGCGAATCATGGTGATTCCGACAAACGAGGAACTGATCGTGGCCCGGCAGACGCGGGACGTACTGGCGGGCGGCAACTGAGGATGGCAGAGACGGCCGGGCGATGTGGCCTGTGCCGGGTTGATTGAGGAGTAATCGGAAATGGCCCAGCAGGCATTGGGATTGATTGAGACTCGCGGCATGGTGGCGCTCGTTGAGGCGACGGATGCGGCCCTGAAGGCGGCGAACGTGACGTATCGCGGCTGGAAGCAGGTCGGGTCCGGCCTGGTGACGGTGGTTCTCGAAGGCGACGTGGCGGCGGTCAAGGCGGCAGTCGACGCAGGTGCGGCCTCGGCGGCGAAGGTCGGCGAGGTGGTCAGCGTGGATGTGATCGCTCGCCCCCACGGCGACATCGGCAAGATATTGCCGAACAAGTGATGCCGACCGGCCGGGCTGTCCCCCGTCGTTGTCGCGGGAACGCTGCCGTCAGCGGGGCTCCGATGATTGACGGACGGGGGTTTCGCCCACGTTCGGGGCTGAATCACGAACGTCCGGTCCGCAGACAGGGAGACGACATGTTCATCGGCAAAGTGACTGGAACCGTTGTGGCATCGCAGAAGGTCAAGAGCGTGATTGGTAGGAAGCTCTTGCTTGTCCAGGCGATGAATGTCAAAGCTGACGCGCCGGGGGCGCTGGAAACAACCGGCCGGACGGCCGTAGCTATTGACACGGTCGGAGCGGGCGAGGGCGAGTTGGTGCTGGTCACTCAGGGCAGTTCGGCCCGGCTGACCGAAACGACCGGCGACGTGCCCACGGACGCGGTGATCATCGGCATCATCGACGCGATACAGATGAAGGACCAGGAGATCTACAAGAAGCAGGGCTGAGCGGCCGTCGTCAGCCGCGGCAATGGAGCGCTAAAGCGTATTCCGTAAGGCGGCTGGGGTCTTGCGGTTGGAGCGATAGAGATGAGCACGACAGTGAGTGAGGCGTTGATTCGCGATGTGGTCAGTGAGGTGCTGAGCCGACTGCAAGGCAACGGAAGGGTTGCGACGGCGCCGCCGGTTCCGGCAGGCGGCAGGGACGGCATCTTTCAGACCGTCGATGAGGCGGTAGCTGCGGCGAAGGTGGCACAGAAGCGATTGGTGGCCGAGACGCTGGAGACACGGGCCAAGGCCATCAAGTGTATTCGCCGCATCTGCCTCGAACAGAAGGAGGAACTCGCCCGGATCGAGTACGACGAGACGAGAATCGGCCGGATGGACCACAAGATCGAGAAGCTGATCGTGGTCGGCGAGAAGGTGCCGGGGATGGAGATGCTTACCTCCGAGGCGGTCAGCGGCGACCACGGCCTGACGGTCACCGAGCACGCCCCGTGGGGTGTGCTGGGCGTTATTACGCCCGTGACACACTCGATTCCGACGCTCGGCTGCAATGCCATCATGATGATCGCCGCCGGCAACACGCTGGTCTGTAACCCGCACCCGTCGGGGGCCAGGTGTGCTGCCGTCGCCACGCAGCGGTGGAACCGGGCGATCCGCGAGGCGACCGGCCTGGATAACCTGATCTGCCTGATCGAGAAACCGACGCTGCAGACGGCCGACCAGATCTTCAAGCATCCGGATATCGCCATGCTGGTGGTGACCGGCGGTCCGGGTGTGGTCGCAGCCGCGATGGCCAGCAACAAGAAGGCAATCGTTGCCGGCCCGGGCAACCCGCCGGTGGTGGTGGACTGCACGGCCGACATCGAGAAGGCCGCGGCGGGCATCATCTTCGGGCACGCCTACGATAACAACCTGCTGTGCATCGGCGAGAAGGAGGTCATCGTCGTCGAGGCGGTGGCTGACAAGCTGCTCGAGGCTTTCTCGCGGCACGGCGGGTACCGCCTCAACGCCGAGCAGATCCGGGCATTCACGGCGATGGCGTTGCACAAGGACGAGAAGAGCGGCCACTGGTTGCCGGACAAGAAGTTCGTGGGCAAAGATCCGCAGGTTCTGGCCGATGCGATCGGCATCAGGCTGCCGCAGGGCACGCAGTGCCTCTATGGCGAGGTGGATGAGCACAGCCCGTGGCTGCCATGCGAGCAGATGATGCCGTTCCTGCCCGTCGTCCGGGCCAAGAGCATCGATCAGGCGATCGCCATGGCCGTTGAGTACGAGCACGGCTTCGGCCATACGGCCATCATCTGGTCACGCAACGTCGAGAACATGACCAAGATGGGTAAGGCGGTGGACACCACGATATTCGTCAAGAACGGCGCGTGCATGGCTTCGCTGGGTGCCGGCGGCGAGGGTTTTGCCAGCTTCAGCATTGCCACGCCGACTGGTGAGGGCATCACGAGCCCGATGACCTTCACGCGCTATCGCCGGTGCGTGATGGTGGACAACCTGCGCATTCTGTAGGGCGGAGAAAATGATACTGGGGCGTGTGGTCGGCAATGCAGTCTCGACGGTCAAGCACAAGTCATTGGGCGGCGCCCGGATGCTGGTGGTTGAGCCGATCCAGGCCGCCTCGCTCGACCCGGTGCTGGCCATCGATCAGCTCGGGGCGGGGGCAGGCGACA
This sequence comes from Phycisphaerae bacterium, assembly GCA_035384605.1. Classification (NCBI taxonomy): domain Bacteria; kingdom Pseudomonadati; phylum Planctomycetota; class Phycisphaerae; species Phycisphaerae bacterium. The sequence goes on along the minus strand of DAOOIV010000047.1, from coordinate 8,162 downwards.
TCGTGGTGCTGACCAGCGACGGCATTTACACGCGCGAGGTACTCAACGACAAGACCTCGCCGGCCCGCTGGACGGTGATGTGCATCGCCGACGACGGCCAGTATGTGATGGAGCACCTGGAAGAATGAGCCGGCCGGTCGTGACCGCGATTCTGCTTGAGGACCTTCGTCGGGAGGGCAAGGAGATCCGGTTGCCCGAGGGGGCCCTGGTGACGCCGGCCGCCCGCGACTGGCTGAAAGAGCATTCGCTGCCGGTCACGTGGGAGAAGGCTCCCGCCGGGGCACCGGGCAGGCTGGCGGTGGTCATGGACCCGTCGCTGTCCGAGTTGCGGATGATGCGGGCTATGCTTGATCGGGGCGGACAGCTGGCCGAGGTCATCGAGCCGGCCGGCGGGCGAAGCGGCATGTTGGCGGCGACCCGGCGGCTGTGCGGCAAAATCGCCCGTGGCGAGGTGGCCAAGGGCGTGGTGTTTGCCGCCGATGGGCCGGTGCCGGTGTGCGTAGCCAACAAGCACAACGGCGTGCGGGCGGCGTTGGGCGTCAACATCCCGATGACCGAGGAGGCCTGCCGCTCGCTGGGGATTAACGTCCTGGTGCTGGAGTACCCGACGCTGACGCCGTACCAGATGAAACAGATGATTGACCGGCTGCTGGCCGGAGCCTCACCGCCGGCGGAGATGTTGGCGGAGATTGAGGCCGTCGAACAGGGGGGCGGACGTGCGGATCGGTGACGTGGTTGGACGGCTGACGCTGAGCAGGTGTGATCCGAAGATGATCGGAGGTCGCTTTCTGATCGTCCAGCCGCACGATCCCAAGTCGCTCCGCGAAAACCGTCCGGGCAAGGGCGAAGTGGTCGTCGTGTACGACCAACTAGGCGGCCGCGTGGGCGATCGGGTCGGTTTCACGGAAGGCCGGGAAGCCGCGATGCCGTTCTATCCCGACCGCGTGGCTTTGGATGCTTATCTGGTATGCCTGCTCGACTGCGTGACCTACACGGCGTGAGCGGATACCATACGGTGAACTGTCATGGTTAACGAGTTCAAGCTCAAGCAGGAAATCTGCGAAATCGGCCACAAGCTCTATGAAAAGGGCTTCGTGGCGGCCAACGACGGCAATATCTCCTACCGTGTCAGCGAGAACCACGTGTTGTGCACGCCGACGTTGGTCAGCAAGGGGGCCCTCAAGCCCGATGACATCTGCCTGGTCGACATGACCGGCAAACAGCTTGCGGGCAAGAAGAAGCGGACCAGCGAGGTGATGCTGCACTTGGAGATCTACAAGGCGAATCCAAAGGTGAAGGCGGTGGTTCATTCGCATCCGCCTTACGCGACCGCCTTTTCGGTGGCGGGCGAGGAGATTCCGACCTGTATTCTCCCGGAGGTCGAGGTTTTTCTGGGACCGATTCCGACGGCCGTGTACGAGACACCCGGGGCCCAGGCATTTGCCCGGACGATTCTCCCGTTTGTCAACACCGCGAAGATCGTTGTGCTCAAGAATCACGGCACGGTTTCCTGGGGCGAGACGCTTCAGCAAGCCTACTGGTGGACCGAGATTCTGGACGCCTATTGCCGGATTCTGCTGATCGCCAAGCAGGTGGGACGGGTCGAGCGGATCAGTCCCCCGAAGGTGGAAGAGCTTCTGGATCTCAAGGAGCGCTTCGGCATCACCGACGACCCGCGGCGGCTTTATAACGCGGATCTTTGCGTGAATATCGACTTCGGCCGGGGCTACTCGGAGCCCGGCTCAACCCTCATGAAGAAGCCCGAGGGGCCGATGAGACCTCCGGAACCGGTTCAAGCTCCCGCCGTGAGTAACGAAGAGGTCGAGCGTGTGGTGCAGGAGATCACCGATCGGATTATGAGTGCTCTGGGATGAGAGAAGTCCCGCAATCGCGAGGTGCCTGAGATGGACGCTGATGTCTGTCATGCTCGAATCAAGGGAATGTTCGCCGTCGCGGTGGCTTGGCTGTTCGTCCTGTGCGGCTGTCACCAGACGCGCTACAACTGGGTCTTGCACGACGTCGATGTGACGCTGCCGGAAATGACCGCCGCCGGAAGGGTGACCGAACGAGCGGGCACACCGGCGGAATTGCTGGTCGTACGGCCCGGCGGCGGCAAGACCATGCTTGTCACAGCGTTGATCACCGATGATCCCGAGAAGATCGACGACGAAAAAGCGGAAACGTTCGTTTGCGTCCTTGATGGACCGCCGCTCATCGGCCGGAAGACCGCCGTCGATGTTGACCGGTGCCGGCTCATACTCAACGAGGTGTTCCGGCCCTGCAGGCGGCCTTATCAAGGCGCGGAGGGTAGCGTGCGGATCACGTCGGTTCGCGGGGGGAAGGTGACGGCGGAGATCGTCTTTCGCAACGTGCTTCGCTCCGCGCGAGATGATTCGTACATCGTCCGGGCCACAAAAACCTTCAGGCCCGCCGCGCCCGATGACGTCCGGCTTCGCCAGGCGGGCATTCAGTACGAACCAACGCCGGCTCCCGGGACGCTGCCCTGATGTCGTCGGTCGCCTTGGAGGAAATAAAGCAGAGAGGCGAAGATCCCATGCCGTCTTGTGGGAGAGTTAGCTGTCTATGGTAGCCAAGAGTCTCGATATCAAGCTTGCCAGAATCAAGGCCGATCCGGGGTGCAAGGAGTTTATTCTGGCCGACGCAAAGGATGCGGACATGGCCTTTGGCATTGCCGCGCCCGGCAAGTCGCCTGAACACTATTCGCAGGAGGGCAAGTTCCGCTCACTCCCGGAGTTTCGCGAGTGTATTCGCCAGATCGTCCGGCAGGGGCTGGTGGACATTATGTTGATGTCCGCCCACACCAATTCAATTCTGACCATCCATGAACGTTTGTTCGACAACTCGCACGTGACGCCTGCCGCCAGGGCGAATGATACCACCGACATCCACCTGGCGCGCGGGTCCATCTATGCTTCCGAGCCTTCCCGACCATTCCGCACGGTGACTATCGACCAGATTCAGTGCGGCAAGGTAGAGTGTCAACCGACGGAACGGGTGATCGGCGCCAACCTTGGTCTGTACAGTGTGACCTTCAACAACGATCTGGAGCTGGACCGGCTCACGCTGGAGCAGTACCGGGAATTTCGCATCGAGGCCGAGCGCAAGGGTTTCAGGCATTTTCTGGAGGTCTTCGATCCGAACGCCCCGACCAACCCGGTCCCGCCGGACAAACTCGGGGGCTTCGTCAACGATATGATTGTCCGATGCCTGGCCGGTGTCCCGGAGGGCGGTCGGCCGTTGTTCCTCAAGATGGTCTATCACGGACCGAAGTGGACAGAAGAATTGGCTAGCTACGATCCGCAACTGGTGATCGGCATCCTTGGCGGTTCGGCGGGCACGACCTACGACGCCTTCAAGATGATCGCCGAGGCCCAGAAGCACGGGGCCAGGGTCGCCTTGTACGGCCGCAAGATCAACAACGCCGAGAACCAACTGGCTTTCATCGAGATGCTGCGTCGCATCGTAGACAGCCAGATCTCGCCCGAAGAAGCGGTCAGGGCGTATCACGGCGTGTTGCAGGGTCTGGGCATCAAACCATACCGGTCGTTGGAAGACGATATGAAGCTGACATCGCAGGTGATGAGCTATGCGGGGGGTGGTCGCGTTCAGGTGCCCGCGTCGCCGGCGGCATCCCCTCCTCGCAAGCCTTCGGCCGCTGCCCGGCCTGCTTCGGCCAAGCCCGTCACCAAGCCGGCTCAGGGATATGTTGCCGCCGACGCCCCTGACTTTTCCAAGATGACGGCCAAGGAGCGGGCGGCCTACCATCGTGCCAGAATCGCCGGGATTTGAGGCCGGTCATTGAAGGCTTGGGTCTCGGGGAGCAGCCAGGTATAATTCCGTTGTCCCTATGGAGCATCGACCATGCGGTATCTCAATAGCACACTGTACAGCCTGGCTGCCCCACTGGCCGCGTTGCCGCTGCCCCTGATGCGGATGCAGTTTGACAATATCGGCGACTACATCCGCAACATGGAGCCGCAGCTACGGCAGATCATCGCCGAGGTGATCGTTGCCCAGATATCCACGATTGCCGAGGCGTTGATCGTAGCCCTCACCCGGATCTTCTTTGGTATCGGGGGTTAGCCCCTTACGGTCGCGGTCCTGAATACACCGTAATGCCTCCCTGCCGAAGGCGGACCGCCATTTTGTCGGCCGCAACCCAAACGTTCTGCGATCCAGAAACATGCGCGCAAGCCGCACACATATCCGGCCGTAAGGTTCTAAGGCGGACCGCCTGTTTGCGGGCCGCAACCCAAGCGTACCGCGATCCGGAAACATGCGCGCAAAACGCGCACCAGTCGCGACGGAAGAGACTAAATCGACTGAGAAGATGCTCAAGGTGGAAGGCCGGACCAAGCCCTTCCTCAATGGGAATACAAAGCGATCAGGACGCACCACCTCAAACCTCGCCAATTGAGGCCGGCGGCATTCCCGGGCTATTCCCTCGCCACCGGCAGGTCATTCTTTCGCCTTGTCGGTTGTTGCCGGAGCACCATGAGACGCAGTCGCCGGGCGAGTGGTCGCGATGCCGGGCAAGGCCACGTTGGCAAGTTCGTCGGCATCCACGAAGACATGCCAGCGCTGTCGAGGAACACCTTCAAACGCAGTCTGGAAACGCACGGCGTCAGGAGACTCATTTTCGATTGCTCGAATCAGAATGAAAACCACCCGGTCCGGGTACTTTCGCGCAAGCGTGCCGTACGCTTCCGGATCCTTCTCGCCCGAATCGCCGACAAGGATGAACTGCCGTTGCGGAAACGACTCGATGACCGGCTCGACGACCCCCAGCTTGTACTCAAGCGGGTCGGCGAAGAGCGACAGGAATCGCGAGTCCTTCCAATAGAAGGTTTTGAGATGAAACGTTACGTCGGGGAAGCCGTGCTCGTTCGTGAACTCCGTTAACGGTGCATACAATTGCCAGGGACTGGCGGAAATGAAATGGATGATCGCGCCCTGCTGCGCCCATCGTTGGTACAGCTTCGCCATGCCGGGTACCGGCCGATACGGCTTGAGGAACGTGTTCTCGATCACCTCTTCAAGATCGCTCACCTGCGTGATTTTGACTGTGTCGTCAATGTCGGAGATCACGGAGAGGCCCGCGGGCGGGGCCAGCACGGCCCTGGCCGAAAAGCGCCGCTTGTCCGATTTGGGCGTCACCGCATCGAACTCGACCCATTGCCGGCCATACTTGTCCGGCCGGGACAACCGGTCGGCCTCCTCAAGCGACAGCCTGACGCTGCCGGTGAGGTGCCCGTTCTGTTCCGATGGGCCGACGGTTGCCGTTCGGTCGCCGATTCGGAGCGTCAGAGTCTTGCCGCTCTCGTTGTCCACCAGGAAAGCCGCAGCTCGCCGGTTGAAGAGCCTCTCGCCGGCATGTTCGTCATCCACATCCAGCGCCGCTCGCAGGGCCGCCAACACGACCATACGGCGGATGGAGTCGGTTTCGGGCTCGAAGATCCAGCCATGGATCGGCACAACCCACTGCGCGGCGACGGTATCGAGGCGGGCAGCAGTGTTGAAGAAGATAACCTCCTCGTCCGGAGCAATGCCGGATTGTGCCACCGACACGGGCGCAAGCGGAAGAAGGCCGCACACGGACAAGCACGTGACTCGGCACCGTGTCCATAGTCGCGCTCGGACGGGCGAGACATAGGTACGTTTTCCGGCATCTTCAGCACGTGCTGCCATGTCAACAGCGTCGCCGCCGATGACCCTGGCGTCAAGGCCTCGCCGCAAGGTGGAAGGTCGAATGAATCGAAGCGCCGCGACGTCAAGGGCTTTAAGAGGATGGTCGAGGAGAAAGAGGAACCACGCGCATCGCTCAGCAGGCGGGTACCATATCACTGGTAGGGGTGCCTGAACCGATGAATGAAGGCGTATTCGTTTTCCCAGCCGCCGTTGTTTCCGGCATAGGTGTATGGGAATCGCAGTTCGTTGAAGAGATCGACGCCCTGCAGCTTGAACACGTTACCAGCGAGGCCCTTCTTGTTGCCGTAGTAAGGATACCGTTTCGATTCCGCATGGCCGTCGAGGTAGCCGAAATTGGCCACGGCGCCGGTCGTGCGGGGATCATGCCGCAAGGCCAGATACGAGTCGGCCGCCCGGGAATCCCCCACGAAACCGTGGTTTGTGTTGTTCCACGGGTGCTCCTCGATAAGCATGGTCATTACGGCGGGGCTCCAGGTGATCCTCGTCCCGACCGGAATCATTTGGATCGGCGTAATCATCGCCCCTTCCATCACCTGGAAATCGGTCACGTACGTGGACTCCTGAATCTGCTCGACAGCCTTGAAGCCGAGGATGCCGTTCATCGTGTAGCTGAATCGGCCGTTGCCCCCGCCGCCGGCAGGATTCTCTGCGTCGGGCATGCCTTTCAAGTCCGTGGGACACAAGTAGACCTGCTCGTCGTTTACGCATCGCCACAGCGAACCTTGTCGAGGCACTGTGGCTGCAACGTGGACCTACAAGGCCTGTTGCTCATTAACGTCCCAGGCATGGTCAGGCGGGCAGAGCAGACCGAGCCAGGAATCGCCGGATCGCCAGTTCGGCCAGCGGCGTCCGGCCGGGTTCGGGGGTCTGGACGAAGCCTGATAGGAGACCCCCCAAACAGTATTTGTGCCAGGCAGGCGACCATTGGCGGCCGCATAGACGTGTACGGCTGTGGCCAACTGCTTGATATGCGTCCTGCAGACCGTTCCCTGTGCCAGACGGCGGGCCCTGATGAGCGACGGGACCAGAATGGCCATCAACAAAGCAATGATTGCGACAACCACCAGAACCTCGATCAGAGTGGATGCGGCTCTGCGACGGCTTGCCCCCATCATGGTCTCACATGAACCAGGCACTGGAGTGGACAAAGCGGTCCGCATTACCCTGGACCTCCCTGCTTCGGTGAAAGGCCCCAGTCAGGCTGCGCGCGAGTGTGCGTCGGCTGCAATCTGACGTTCAACAGGGCCGACGGTGCGCAAGCAGACTCAGGTAATGAAATGAATAGGAACCTGTGTCTGCGCGCCGCGCTGGGGCAAGTACTCTTCGTCCTTGCCGCCGAGGGCCGGCTCTCGTTGCCCGACTGACTCCCGAGACGTGCCCGCCGATCCTCTGTGAGATACCAGAATGCGGCCGCGGCCCTGGCTCTTCTTAAACGCCTCTCAGAAGCCGGCGGGACTTTCCTGCCTGCATCGGCCAGTTTAGCACGAAATGCCCGAGCCACCAATCCAACCAGAAGAGCGGGGTTTGATGATAGGCCTCCTTTGTTGGCGCCGAGGGCCGATGCAGTGCAATGCGTGGGCTTCTCGCGGTCGTCTTTGGGGTGCGGGTGCGAAGCTTCCGTCAGGTTCGATGTTACGAGTCGCGACGTTTTGGCCTTGGAATCATCCGACGCTCGGCTGAGGACTATTCAAACGTCTGGAACGTATTGTAAAGGAAGGTCTCAGCTCGACTTTTGCCCTTTTTCCAGCCTCTACGCGGCCGGGGCAAGAGCGTACATCAGCATGGCCTTGATCGGCCGGGATAGTTTCGAAAAGACCCGGTGATTCCCGTGGGCTGCAAAAACCCAATCGGTCCACAACCAGCGGCGTACGGCGGTGATCGCGTCGGAGAAGGTGCGGTCCGTCAGGCTGGGCCAGTTGCAGCTCTTCGGCAGCTCGACGCCCCGCTCATCGGCCACCTTGGAAAACAGTAGACAAATGATGTGCTCGATGCAGTGTACCCTTTCGGCCAAGGACGTGGACGGGGTTGGGAGGTTGGGCGAGGCGTTCGGGGTGGAACGGATGACGGGAAATCGGCCACGGTTTTCCTTAAGTGTTTAATCGATAACGACTTAAGATCTCGGTTGGGTTCGTTTGGCGCGGGGGGTGGTCGGCGGTCGGTGTCCGGCTTTTGGCGCGCGGGGGTCGCTTCGGGATCTCTTGCGGTCTGGCCATGTCGCCAGCCGAGGATCAGCGGTCGGCCGGAGGGGACGGAGAAGGGGTTGCGCCCGGGCAGGAGGTCATCGCTTGCGGCGTTGGGTTCGTTTCGTTAGGCACTCGGCAGGTCGGCGCCGTGCTTGGTCGATGCGACTTGGCGGGGCTGTGACCCGCTGGTCCCCGATTCCCATCTGGGACCCTTCTGCCGACGATTCCGATCGTTATTCATTCCTGAAT
>DAOOIV010000046.1 GCA_035384605.1 Phycisphaerae bacterium | reverse complement strand
AACGAACCCAACCGAGATCTTAAGTCGTTATCTATTAAACACTTAAGGAAAACCGTGGCCGGTTTCCCGTCATCCGATCCATCCCGAACACGTCGCCCAACCTCCCAACCCGCCTTCCACGACTGCGCCGCCCTCCCTCCCCGGACCCGGAAAACCGGGTCCACCCCGCCCTGCCAACAGCCTCAGTTCCCTCGGCAACGACCATTCCCATCGCCCCCACCGCCGACAACCCAGACCATGAATTCATCGGGGACGGTACCATTCCAAGTCATTCCCGTCCCGCGGCCACAAGACTCAGGGCACAAACCGTGAGATGGCGAAATAAACCAGCGCCGCAAACGTCGCGGACACCGGTAGAGTCAGCACCCAGGCAGTCACAATCTCCGTGCCAACGCTCCACCGGACCCCACCTTTGCGGGTCGTGATGCCGACGCCGAAGATGGCGCCGGTTATGGTGTGGGTGGTGCTGACGGGTATGCCGAAATGCGAAAGCGCCAGGATAGTCACCCCTCCGCCGGTCTCGGCACAGAATCCCCCCATCGGCTGAAGCCTGGTGACGCGGTGGCCGAGCGTCTTGACGACCTTCCATCCACCGATATAGGTCCCCGATGCGATCGCCGCATGGCAGCTCAGGATAATCCACCAAGCAATCTCGTGCCCTCCCTCGCCTCCGTGCGTGGCCCAACCCGTCAAGGCAGGCACGCTCATCAGAAGCGCGAAGATGATGCCCATGGTTTTCTGTGCGTCATTGAGACCGTGGCTCAGGCTGTAGACCGCCGCGGAGAAAAGCTGAAGAACGCGAAACACGCGGTCGATCCCCCGAGGTGTAATGCCTTTGAAAGCCTGACTGACCCATGTTCCCGCCCACATGGTCGCCACCATCATCACCCAGCCAATGACCAGACCGATCAGCGGCGACAGAACGATGAAAACGGCGATCTTGCCGATCGTGCTCCAGATCAGCGCATGAAAGCCGCCTTTGACGATAGCAGCCCCGGACATCGCCCCAATGAGGGCGTGGGAAACGCTGATCGGCATCCCATGGCGAGTGCAGATGACCGTCCAGACGATCGCGGCAATCAAGGTCGCCATGATGAGGTGGCTGTCAACAACGCCGGCCTGCACCAGCCCATTGCCGATGGTCCTGGCCACCGGCGTGCCAAAGCCGAATGCGGCAACAAAATTGAAAAATGCGGCCCACAGGACGGCCTTTCGGGGCGTGAGCACGCGTGTCGCCACGATCGTCGCAACCGAGTTGGCGGCGTCGTTGAAACCGTTACTGAAATCAAAAAGGAGGGCAATTGCGACAATAATCAGTACGTATGTGACTTGTGGGTCCATGCGTTTGCCGGCGGCTCGGAAAAAACCGCATCAGGTATTCTTGAGAATAATCCCCTCAATGGTATTGGCGACGTCCTCGCAGGTGTCGATGGCCCGCTCGGTAATATCGTAGATCTCCTTCCACTTCATCGCGTAGATCGGGTCCTTGCAATGGTTATAGAGATCCGCAACCGCGGCGTGGTTGGTGTCGTCGCCCACGTTCTCAAGGTGATGAATCTCCACCAGATATTCATGCACCTGTCCCGGCTTCTTGAGGTTCCTCAACTTGGGCAGAGCCTGCCCGATCAGGGCGGTCGCCTTGCCCAGAACCTCGGTCTGTTTGACCAGCCAGGGGGTGGGGGTGTCGATCCGATAGAGGACCAAACGCTTGGCGGCGGCGTCGATCTCGTCCACCACGTCATCCATCTCAACGATGAGCCTCTGGATGTCTTCACGATCGAACGGCGTGATGAACGTCTTATCAAGGGTGTCAAGGGTGCGGTGAGTCACTTCGTCGCCCTCATGCTCATATCCCCTGATGCGCTGGATGATCTCCTCTCGCCGAGCGTAATCGCGACCCAGCTCGGCGTAAGCCTGGGCGGCCCGGATCATGACCGTCGCCGAGGCCTCAAAAAGCTCGAAAAACTTGGTATCTCGCGGGATAACGCTGAACACCGACGCAAACCTCCCGAGATCCACGTTCCAGGGAATGCCGCCCGGCAATAGGACGGCAGGCCGGGATTGTATCCGGGCATTCACGGGATTCAAACCAAACGCTAACGAGCCGCTAGCGCGGGCTCAACAAGCCGCGGCAGCAGGCGGTCCTGCGGCAGGCCGACGCACGCGATCAACGATTCTGCCGAAGGACCAAGATATCAATCTACCGCTGTCAAACAGCGAGCCACCGGACTGGAATAAACTGATTAGCTACGCATTATCTCCCTGCTTTAATGGATCTGCCATCTCGCCGAACGCTTGAGGCTGTTAAGCAGTCCCCGAGAATACCACGCGTCCGCCCGGGCAGGTGGCGCGAGGCCGTTCTTGTTGTCGACGAGGCTTTCGGCTAAGTTGGCGTGCTTTCCTGGCCAGGAAGTGCCCGGCCCGGGTGCGCACAAGGATGCCGGCGGGGAACACGGACGGCGAACTGTCGCTGTCAGGATGTACAAGTCGCTCCTGACGGGGCGGCAGCCACGGCCACAGGCAAGAGGTGAGGTCATGGAAGCCCTTTTGTCTCACAACATGCGCGAAAAAGGTGCGCCGACGCTCAACCACGCGGCGGGTTTCGGTCGCCGCGGCGACCCGGACGCCGCTCTGCCGAACGCTGGCGGCGGGCTTCGGACGTGTTCTGAGCATTTGCGGGCTCGAGAATCAGGAGGGCGCAGTCTGCGGGGTATGCTCATTGGACTCCTGGCAGTCGGCCTTGCGAGCGGGTGCAGCAATTGGCCGTCCGGCACATCGAACAAGAGCGGCGGGCTGAAGCAACTCAATCCGCGTGGTGTGGCCTTTCTCGAGGAAATACCCGTACCGGACGGTTTTCAGCTCGTCGACGAGCACTCGATGGACCACGAGTCGGCCGGACAACGAATGGCGAGGCACGAGTACAAAGGAAGAGCCGACCCCTTTGCGGTTCGCGATTTTTACCGCCAGCGGATGCCTCAAATGGGGTGGGAACGGGTGTCGGACCAGAGTGTCAAAGGTGTTATCACGATGCGCTTCGAGAAAAAGCTCGAAGCATGCACCATACAGATTCGACCAGGCCACTTCGGCCAGTCGATTGTCAACGTTGAAGTTGTGCCGTTCAGCCGAACGCCGATGGAGCCGCCAAAACAGCGATGAAGCAGCGCAGAAGACAAGAACTGAAAACGAACGAACTGAGCATCTATCTCGGACAGATGTATGACTTCCTGGTTCGCAACTCCACCTATGTCGTGGGAGGCGTCGTGGTGGTCGCCCTGGTCATCATCGTGGCCACAATGAACGCCAGGAGCCAGCATCGGGCCAAGGTGGACGCCATGAACCGAATCAGGGCCATTCAAAGCGGCGAGGCGGTCCAGGACCTGAAACTCCTTGACGAGATCAAGGATCTCATCGCCGAGTATGGAGATGATCCGTGGCTTGGCCCATCACTCCTGGACCTCCAGGCATCCCTGGCTCACCACTTGGCTCTTGGTCGGACATCAGAGGCTGACAAGGCGGAACACGATCGCCTGCTCGACGAGGCAAGATCCGCCTGTGAGCGAGCGATTCAGAGATTCCGAAGCCAGCCCCTCGTAATGGCGCGGGCCAAGCTGGCCTTGGCGGCCGTAGAGGAAACGCTGTTCGTCGAGGGCAAAGGCGATCAGGAAAGAATTCGAAAGCTGTACCAGGAGGTCATCGACGGCCCCGTCAGCCCCTACCAGAGACTCGCTTCCGAACAACTGAGCAGTCTGGACGCCAGGCTGGCGAAACTGGAAATCGTGGCCACCCGTCCGGCCGCCGGCGCCCCGACATCAGCATCTGCTATCACTCTACCGCCGATCGCTCTGCCGACGGCTCCCGCCACTGCGACCATAGCCCCGGCGACCGAGCCCGCTGCCGCACCGGTCGGCAAGCCGACAGAGTAAAGCGCCTGACGAGGCTTTCTGACCATGCGATGGCACTGCCTTCTTGCAGTCATAACCGTCTTGACATCGGTTTTGCCTCTCTGTGCCGACGAAGGCATGTGGTTGCTGACCCGACCGCCGACCGAGGTGCTGAAGTCGAAACACGGTTTCGAGCCGACACGAGCCTGGCTGGAGCACCTCCAGAAATCGTGCGTCCGGATGGGAGCTTCGGGCTCGCTGGTCTCGGCCGATGGATTGCTCATGACCAACCATCACGTCGGCGTCGACGACTTGTACAAGCTCAGCACGCCGCAGCGGGATCTGGTGCGGGACGGGTTTTACGCTCGCACCCACGACCAGGAACTGAGGTGCCCGGACCTGGAGGTGCAGGTACTCTGGTCGATCGAGGACGTCACCGAGCAGGTCGCGGCCGCCGCCACCGCCGAGATGCCCCCGGGCGAGGCCTACGAGGCCAGGCGCAAAGCCATGACCCGCATCGAGCAGGAATCCAAGGACGCCACCGGCCTGGACAGCGAGGTCGTCACCCTTTGGTACGGGGCCCGCTATCATCTCTATCGCTATCGCCGATACACCGACATGCGACTGGTGTTCGCCCCGGAAAAGTCCGTCGCCTTTTTCGGTGGTGACACGGACAACTTCGAGTACCCCCGTTTTGACCTGGACTGCTGCTTTTTCCGCATCTATGAGAACGACAAACCCCTCAAGCCCGAGCACTATCTGAAATTCAGTCGCCGGGGCGCCGCCGACGGCGAACTGCTATTCGTCCTGGGGCACCCGGCCCGGAGCCGCCGGCTGGTCACCGTCGAGCACCTGAGATTCCTGCGCGATGTCGAGATGCCCGCCGTGCTCAACTGGCTGTGGCGCCGAGAGGTGCAGCTCGCCGTGTTCTGCAACCGCAGCGACGAGAACCTGCGGATCGGCGAGAATGATTACTTCAGCGTTCAGAATTCGCGCAAGGCCCGCACGGGCATGCAACAGGCCATGCTGGACCCTCGATTCATCCTCCAAAAGGAGCAAGCTGAGGCGACACTCCGGGCCGCCGCGAAGACCACCGAGCCGTGGGATCGCATCGCTGAAGCGCAGCGGGTTTACCGCACATTCTTCAACCGACGCAACACTCTGCGCGAAGGGCATCCCCTGGAGTCCAAGCTCTTCGAAATCGCGCGAACGCTCGTGCGCCTGGCCGACGAACTACCCAAGCCCTCGCCCGAGCGCCTCCGCGAATATCGCGAGTCGGAACTCGAGTCGGTCTACCTGTGGCTGTACTCGCCTGCCCCGATCTACGATGAACTGGAGATCGAGGGCGTGACCAGCGGTCTGACGCTGATGGCCGAGCGGTTCGGTGCGGACGACCCACTGGTGGTGAAGGCACTCGACGGTCTGTCACCGCAGGCTCGCGCGGAGCGGCTCGTCCGCGACTGCACGCTTAAGGACGTCGAGACGCGAAAACGTTATGTCGTGGAGGGCAAGAAGGCCATCGATGCGTCGGAGGACCCCATGATCCGGTTTGCCGCGGCCATCGATCCTGAGAGCCGCGCCCTCCGCAAGCGATTCGAAGACGAGGTCGAAGGTGTCGAGCGGGAAAACTATGCCAGGATCGGCACCGCCCAGTTCGCTCTCTATGGCGAAGACTTGTACCCCGACGCCACCGGCACGTTGCGATTCGCTTTCGGCGTCGTCAAGGGCTATGAGCAGAACGGCAGGCAGATCCCGCCTTTCACAGACTTCGCCGGCTTGTACGAAAGGTGGAAAGAACGAGGCCCCCGGCCGCCCTTCGACTTGCCACAGCGATGGCTCGACCGCCGCGACCGTCTCGACCTCAAGTTGCCGCTTAATTTCGTGCTGACAGCGGACATCATCGGAGGCAACAGTGGCAGCCCGATCGTCAACGCCAAGGGCGAGGTCGTCGGCCTTATCTTCGACGGGAATCTGCAATCGCTGGTCTGGGACATCGCCTTCGACGACCGGCAGGGCCGGGCGATCGCCGTGGACACGAGAGCGATCATCGAGGCCTTGCGCAAGATCTATGATGCCGACGAGCTGGCCGATGAGTTAATGCGCGAGTGATCCCGGTCCGGCTGCGGGTAGCCGATCCCCGGCGCGTCAAACCGCCCCTGCTCGGATCCGCGCAACGACTACTCACCCGGCGATCCGGATGCCGCGACCTCTTGCCGACGTGCCCGCCGGATCTCCGAAAGCATATCTGGAAGGCAAGAAAACACGGCCCTCGGCCGGCCCGCGCCGGCTGATCGGCGAACCGGCGACCGCCGGCGACCGAGAACCACGGGGGTATGGCGGCAAACCGTTTTTCTGCTATGATTCTGCCCGACCGTTTGTGAACCCCTGGTTCAAGAGCACGAGCATGAGCAACTTCACTTGGATTGACGGAAGCATTGTCGGCGTGTATCTGCTCGCGACAATGGCGGCAGGCATCGCCGTCCGCAGGTACGTCGGCAAGGTGGAACACTTTTTGGTCGCCGGGCGAGAGATGAATCTCTATCTCGGCATCGCTTCGCTGGCCGCGACCGAATTCGGCATCGTGACGTGCATGTACACCGCCCAGCTCGGCTACGAGGCGGGCTTTGCCGGAGCAACGCCGGGCATTCTGTACGCTGCGGCCATGCTGCTGGTCGGCCTGACCGGCTTCTGCATCAAGCCGCTGCGGGACGCCGGCGTGATCACCATCCCGGAATTATTCCAGAACCGCTACGGCTCCCGCGTCCGCTGGCTCAGCGGCGTTGTCATCGTGCTGGGCGGTTTGCTCAATATGGGCGTGTTCCTGCGAATGGGCGGCGACTTCCTGGTCCAGGTCTGCGGGCTCGAAGTACGCCACCTTGTGCCGATGATGGGCATGTTGCTGGCCGCCGTTGCCATCTATACGATACTCGGAGGCATGCTCTCGGTGCTGGTTACCGACTTCCTACAGTTCATCGTGATGAGCGCGGGCCTCCTGATCGTCACCCTGCTCACCCTTCACAACGTCGGCTGGAGCAAACTGGTTGAGACGGTCAACACGCACTACGGTGCCGGCGGCTTCAACCCGCTCGTGCACCCCAAGATGGGCATCGACTACGTAGTGTACAACGGCGTTGTCAACCTGGCCGCCGTCCTGACCTGGCAGACCATCATCCAACGACTCCTGGCCGCGAAGGACACCCGTACCGGCCGCCGCATCTACACCCACACGAGCTTTTTCTTCGTCTGTCGATTCCTCATCCCGGCGATCTGGGGAATCGCCGCCCTCTCCATCATGGCCCCGGACCAGTTGGCGGGGATCTTTCCCGAAGTCGACCAGGTTCGCCGATCTCTTCTGGCCATGCCGCGATATCTCAGCACTGCCGTGCCATGGGGACTCATGGGCCTTTTGGTAGCCGCCATGCTCGCCGCGGACATGTCCACCGACTCGGCCTACATGCTGACGTGGGGCGGCGTGATCTACAACGATATTCTGGCTCCCTTCCGCCGCAACTGGACGGAGCGGAAAGGTATTCTCATTAATCGTGCAATCATCGCCTCCATCGGCGTGTTTCTGTTCTTCTTCGGACTCTATTACGACCTCAAGGGAGACGTGTGGACTTACCTGACGGTCACGGGGAGTATCTACCTGTCCAGTATGTCCGTCCTGCTGATTGCGTGCTGCTATTGGAAGCGGGCCAACAGTTGGGGAGCCATGGCGGCCATTGTCGTAGGGGCCATCGTGCCCATCACATTGCTGGTCCTCCAACAAACGGACCGGTACAAGCCGTTTTGCGACGAGTGGCAATATGTGCTGGGCGCGATGACGTACGCGACTGCGGGGGCGGCAATGATCATCGGTTCGCTGCTGAAGCCCCGAGGCACGGTTACGTCGGGGGCCGGGGAGTAAATCGTCATGAGAGAACACTGGTTCTGGTGGCTGCTGACCGCGGCCGTCGTCACCTGGTATTCCACCGTCACCGTCTACGTGGCTATCAAAGGCGTCACCGACATCCGGACGATGCTCAGACATCTCGGATCGGTGAAATCGACGGAGGGCGAATCATAAGCGGGAGATCGGCCTCGCGCTTGGCCGTGGGCGGGCGTTGGGGACGCACTGTTCTTCGTGGCAGGAACCGCCTCTGTTTCGGCCGAGGCCGCTGGCCTTGTGCCATTCTCAATCTGCAATCCCCAATGCGCCGTGCCCCAGTTCCAGCTCGTTCTCAGAACGTCCGGCTTCCGGCCGGGTACCGATCCAGACTGAAGATCTCTGACACCGGCTTGCGGCAGGATTCGTCCAGCGGGTAATTGAGATTCGGCGACGCCGGGTAGCCCAACGTGATCATCGCCACCACCTTGGCCTGCGCAGGTATATCCAGCAGCTTCTTGACGCTGGCCTCGTCAAACGCCCCGATCCAACAGGTACCCAGCCCCTCGCTCACGGCCGCGAGCGTCAGGTGATCCAGGGCGATAGCCACGTCCACGTCGGCGCTGTTGCCGTAGCCGCCCATGGCCTTGTAGGCCTGAAGCGGGAAGCCGCAAGCAACAACGAAAACAGGGGCATCGAGCATCCATTTCTGCTTGTGCGACTGGCGAACGATCTCCTCCCGCAGATGGGCGTCCTTGACGATGATGAAATGCCACGGCTGGTAGTTGCACGCCGAGGGGGCGAAACGGATCGCCTGCTTCAGCCGCTCCATCACGTCGTCGGGAATCGGCTTGGGCAAATAGGCCCGCACGCTTCTTCGCCGTCGAATCGCATCATGAACGTCCATCGAATCCCTCCATCGGGATCAGAGATCCCGGCCGGGTGGGGCAGATCGAAGAGTCGGGTAGGGCAGGTCGAAGGGGCGAAAGCCCTGAGACCTGCCGTACTACTTGCGGCCGCGAACGCATCCGGCAGCCAGGACAATCCCAATTGTAGTGCCGCAACCGATAACAATCGACAGAACCAGGTGCAGAGGATGCATCGCGGTGCCCGACTGTCCGAAGACGGGCAACAACAGGTACCACGTGCCGAAAGCGGCGCCCAATCCGAGCAGCAGAGCCGGCGTCACCCAGATTGCGCGCTGCGCCTCCACGAATCCAGGCTGATTCCGATCGATGGCGTCGAGAATCTGTCTTCGCTTGCGCCGCGATACTATTGCCAGACGAAGATCGAGCACGAAGGCGACCGCCAACAAGCTGAGCCCCACAAGCTGTGCTCCAATCATCGTGAAGACACATGCTCGCAGCAGTCTGTCGGAACCGGGTGTCTGTCTGAGGCCGGCAGCCCGCTGCTCAACCCACTGCATCAAGCTGGGCAACATGCCACCGCAGACTAACAGGAGTGCTCCTGCAAGCCACATGCGAAAGGTCCACTTGGACGTTACGGGGTGCGATCGTTTACCGGCTTCCCCGACGTACTGCTCCACCAGCAGCTTGCCGTGATCGAATTCACGCCCGCACTCGGGACATCGGCCGTCTGGAAGACCACGCAGAAGGTATTCGCACTTTGGACAGGAAACGGGAAACCGCTCCTCTGACAAAAGCGAGGGATCAACACGCGTATCGCGCGGGATGACCAGTCTGCGCGCAGCCGCCCATCGGAGGAATCGCTGGTAGCGCGATGGGGGTGTCTTGTCCATATCGCAGCCGGGTGGGGCAGGTCGAAGGGGCGAAAGCCCTGAGACCTGCCGATTCTTCTTGCTGAAAGCCGACCGCTGACCGCTTCCCCTAATAGCGGCAGGTCTTGCGGCCTTCGGCCGCCACGACCGTGCCCTACGACAGCGCCCGCACCACCGACTGCGGCCGCAGATAATCGAACAGGGTCTCGGGTCCCAGCACGCCCCCGCCACAACCGGAGAGGTTGCAGCCTGCATAGGGCACGCCGTGCGGAAACAGATTGTGACCATTGATCCAACTGTTGCCCGCGACCAAGGCCTCGGCCACGCGATTGGCCCGCTTCAGGTCAGCGGACCAGACGCTGTTGGCCAGACCATAATTGGACCGATTGACCAGCTCGACGGCCTCCTCCTCTTCGCTGAACTTCATCAGGAACGAAACGGGGCCGAAGATCTCTTCGCGAGCACAGACGTTATCTGGATCACCGGTGAGCATGCATGGCTTGACATAGAAGCCCTCAGGGTGCTCGGTAACCGTCGCTGGTCCGCCAGAGAGAACGAACTCCGCTCCTTGGGCCTTGCCCTTTTCGAGGTATCCGAGAATCCGTTGCCGCTGCTTCTCGCTGACCGCCGGGCCCATCTGGGTTGACGGAGCCAGGCCGTGGCCGATCTTGATCTGCTGCATGGCCTCGCGAGCGATCTTCACGAACGGGTTCCAGATCTTCTCGTGGATCAGCCACCGTGTGGCGGTGCAGCAGACCTGGCCGGTGTTGAGGGTCACGGCCGCGACCAGTTTCTGAGCGACAACAGCCGGATCCACATCGTCAAACACCACGGCAGCCCCCTTCCCACCCAGTTCAAGCTTGACGGGAACGAGGTTGTTGCCGCAAGCGGAGGCGATCAGGCGGCCCACCTCGGGCGAGCCCGTGAAGCCCATGCGGTTGATACCCGGGTGCTCGGCCAGGGCTTTGCCGGCCGTGTGGCCGTAGCCCGGAACCACGTTCACGACCCCCGCGGGGATACCCGCCTGCTCGACGAGCTTGCAGAAGTACAACGTGCTCAGCGGTGTGTCCTCGGCCGGCTTGATCACCGCTGTGTTGCCCGCCGCCAGCGCTGGCGAAAGGTTCCACCCCACCAGCAGCAGCGGAAAGTTCCACGGCAAGATAAACGCCGCCACACCGTAGGGAAACCGCACTTGTCGGGCCTCAAAGCCGGAGACGGCAATCAGCTCGCTTCGCCGCGTGCGAACCATCAGATCGGCGTACCAGCGAAGCGTCTGAGCAACGTTAGGCACGTCGAAACCCGCCGCCTGCGACAGGGGCTTGCCGACATCAAGCGATTCAAGTTGGGCGAGCGTTGCCCGATTCTGGTCTACCAGGTCGGCCAGTCGATGCAGAAACACGGCCCGCTCGTTGGCCGGCATCGTGGCCCAACCGCTCTTGCGGAACGCCTCGCGAGCCGCCTGGACAGCCTTGTCGACGTCGGCCGCCTTGCCCTCGGCCACAGTTGCCAAGGGTGAGCCGTCGCCGGGATCGATTGTCTGCAGGACGCCGCCGTCGGCTGCCTCAATCCACCGCCCGCCGACGAACATCGGAATCGGATCCTGCAACAGAAAGGCCTGCACCTCAGGGAGCAATCCGCTGATCGTTGCCATGGCTTCACCTCGCCTTAAAGGGTGATCAACCCTGTTCCTGGACCGGCCCCAGCCACTGCTGGCCAATCACGGCCAGCCACCGCTCTCCGTACCGGCCAACCTATCCCGGCGAGCCAAGTCGGGCAAGAGCCCGAACCGGTCAACCCCTGACCACGGCAAAGGTGCTTCACACATGCTATTATGCAGCACCGGACCATTGGGGCCTGTTGGAGGCACGTGAGTATGGGTTCGCCTACACACCGAGTTGACCATCCGTACGCCTCCCGACGTCCAGATATGGCGGGCGGTTCGCCCGTGGTCGCTGGAACGAAATTCCCGGTCCGGTCCCTGGTCCAGTACGTACTGAAACAGGGTATGTCACCAGAGGAACTGGTTAGTCCCTTCCGCCGCGACTGGTGCGCATTTTGCGCGCATGTTTCTGGATCGCAGTACGCTTGGGTTGCGGCCCGCAAAAAGGCGGTCCGCCTTAGGGAGTTCCCACAACTCTCCCTGCCCGCTGTGTACGACGCGTTGAGCTACTACTACGATCACCAGGCTGAACTGGAAGCCGAGATGGAGGATAACACCGAGGCGTGTTGGCGAGAGGAAATGTGATGAGCCTCATCCGGATTTGGCTGGACGAGGATGTTCGTCCCTTGCTCGGTGCGGTATTGCGTGAACGCGGCTACGATGCAGTAAGCGCCGTCGAGCTCGGACGTCTGTCGATACCCGATGCCGATCATTTTGAGTATTGTGCAGCTAACGGACAGGCCCTGCTGACATTCAACATCCGCGACTTCGTGCCTTTGGCGCGGAGGGCGATCGAAGAGGACAGGCACTTCTCGCGACTTATTGTCAGCGAGCGGCTCCCGTTTTCGCAGTTATGGAGGCGCACCCTTCGGCTCGTGGGAACACTCCAAGGTGAACAGCTTGCTGATCGGATGATCTGGCTTGCCGATTATCGATGAACCTCTCAGCAGGTAGAGCACGGTCGTAGCCGCTGAAGGCGGCGGAGACCTGCCGATCGGCGCGGAGTCATTGGCGGGTTTCGGTCGCAGAGGGGACCCTGCCTGCGGTCGCCACAGCGGACCAGGGCGGGGCGGGCTCGATGCTCTACCATCGGCTGACAACTGAAGACTGAGGACTGACCACTCCTCACTTCGCCGGCTTCGAGGTTGCACCACCGATGACCGTCACCGTGGGGGCCACGGCCGTGCGGATTCGCTGCTCCAGTTCTTCGACACGGAGTTTGCTCGACTCGTAGGCCCGCCTGGCGTGGGGCATCTCCATCAGGACTCTCATTTCATATTCGTCCACTACGCCCACAAGCTGCCTGGCCTTCTCGATCTGTTCGCGGAGGGACGTGAGACGAGCCTCGGTTTCTGCGACGTTCACAGACAACATCGCCAGTTCCGTGTTGAGCTTGCCGAGGACCTCGACCCCGCCGACTTCGGCCGCCTTGCGCCGGGCCTCAACCAGTTGGACTTCCGCCTCCAACACGGCCACACGGGCCTTCTCGACGTCCCCTCCGGGAACCATGCCCCGCTGATTCATCTCCTCCACTCGTTTCAGTTCGTTCCTCAACACCTCGAGCTTGGCTTGGAGCGGCTTGATCATTTCATCGCCGCCCGGGCTCGCCAGGCTCCGCTCACTGGTTGCCTGGATCTGCTGCTGGACGGCCTTGAGGCGAGCCTGCTGTCCGAGCAGATCCATTTCCATTCGCTGGCGTTCGCGGTCGAGCTGACGAATCTGATCCATCACCGCTTCGGGTGTCAGGTCGACCTGTCCGGCCCCAAGCAGGTCTCGCCGCCGTTCCTGCAGTTCTCGCAGCTTCTTTTCAGCTCGCAGCAGTTCATCCCGACTCATCTCGAGCTGCCGGCCGATCGAACTCATCTCGCTCTCCCACAAGCCGTACAGCGCCTGTTGCAGCCGCTCGCAGATCGCTCGCAGAAACGCCTCGTTATGGTGGGGTTCCGCGCCGTCAATTTGTACCTCGATCTGCCCAATGATGCTGCCCTCCCCGGGGCCGGGTTCCGGGATGTCGACCATCACGGGCCGGCCACCTGGTCGGGGTCCTCCCGGTGCAACGGAACGATCCGGAACCGCTCCTGCCGGCATCGGCGTCCCGCCCGAAGGTGCGTCAGGCTTCTCCGGTCCCGCCCACGGACCGCCGGCTGGGCCTGTCCTGCCACCGCCGCCATAGCCGCCATATCTACCACCGTGGGCCGGGGCGTTGGAACCGCTGGGACCACCGCTCCTACTACCGGCCCGCTCGCCGCCGCCACCCTCGTCGCCGTAGCCACCCATGCCATCTCTGCCTGGGGGAGCGGGCAAGAAGACCCCACCGGGCTGCGGCAGGGGGTCATCCATCATCGGCATGCCCGGCGTCACCCCGACGGGGGCTGCGATCGTTCCCCCCGGCAACGGTCTGAATTCGACTGTGTAGGATAAGAAGGCCTCCGGCGGAAGAGTCTGCTTGAGCGCCTCGCCGGCGACGAACCTGCTCTCCAGCAGTGCCCCGACAGATTGCGGGTTGAGGGGCAGAAGCGCCGGGTCGCAGGCGATCTTGACGACGCAATTCACCGGACTATCGGGATCATGCATAGACGGACTGGGAACCGCCTGGCCCCATGCGGAGGCTGCCAGACCACCAACAAACAGTGATATCACCACGTTTGTTTCCAGAGTTCCGGTTTTCATATCGCATCTCCGTTTCCGGCCGTCTTGAGTTCGGCCAGTCTGTCCTTTGCCACCTCTGCCCAATGAGTCTTGGGGAAAAGCTTGATGGTCCGTTCGTACGACGCTATCGCCGATTCCCGCAGATTCAACTCGCGATACATCCGGTCGGCTTGATAGACCATGGTTAGCGCGGCCCGGTCTATCTGGTCATTGATCTCCTTGAGCGGGTCCGCCTCCGCCTGCCTCCGCAAGGCCGCCAGGCGCTGCTCGACCTCCTGTCGCCGTAAGACCTCGTGGACGGCTTGGCAACCGGTCCGTATCTCTTCGCTGAGCTGCTCAATATGTGATTGCAACTCTGCCACCGACGCCGGCTTCGAGCCGTCGTCAGCAACGATCGGCGTCGGCGAGGGGACGGACCGGCCGTACCTGTTGACCCACGCCGCCGTGGTCAGGCTCAACACCAAAACCGCTGCTGTGGCGGTGCCGAACACCTTCGCCCGATGCTGCCGCCTCGCCCGCTGTCGCACCCTCAGCGGCAAGTCAGCAGAACTGACCCGCGGGCCGCCGAAGGCCGCGTCGGCCTGTCGCAACAGTTGTTGGAGTCGTTCATCGCTCATCGCTCATCCCTTCCCCCCTTTCGCAAGGGGGATCGGGGGGGCCGACGAGGGCGTCGGCCCTACCTGGCTTCCCCCCTTAACAAGGGGGGACCGACGGGGGTCACGTGGTGCCGACGCCCCGTCGGCACTCTTGGCACTCTGAGGGTGGCCACGCCGGCCCCGGAATCCGTTCCAGATCCTTCGGCGTCGAGGATTCCTATCCTCGCTCGAATGCCGAACGGATTCGGCCGAGCCAAGTGGCCCGGAAAGGATTCTGGGCAGAGCGGCCCGTCTGAGTCATCTCGCATCCTCTTCCCCCCTTCGCAAGGGGGATCGGGGGGGGCCGACGAGGGCGTCGGCCCTACCTGGCAACTGCCTCTTGCTTTCTCCCTTGGCAAGGGGGACACAAGGCGACGCCAAACCCACTCATTCTTCCAGCAATCCGCCCAACTCCTTTCGCAATCGCGCTCTTGCCCGATGCAACCGAACCTCAACAGCGTTCCGCGTCAGCCCCAGCACCTGTCCGATCCTCTCGACGGGCATCTCCTCGAGGTATCGAAGCACTATCACCTCGCAGTATCTCGCCGGCAACCTCCGCACCGCACGACGAACCTCAGCCTGGTTCTCCGCGTCGAGGGTCGCCCCATCAGCCGAGACAGCGTTACGCATCTGTTGCCGTTCCTTGCTCCTCCAAAACCGACGCAGTCTGAGCATTTCCTTCCGCCGGTGGCCACGACACTTGTTAATGGTGATCCGCATCAGCCACGTACCCAACTCCGCCTGTCCGCGGAACCGGGGCAGGCCCTTCCATGCCGCCAAAAACACCTCCTGCACCACGTCGTCCACGTCTTGCGGCCAGCCGAGCAGCCGGCACACCAGCCTCGCCACCCGGGCCTGGTAGGTCTCGACGAGTTGGTCGAAGACGACCGGATCACGACGCGCCAGACCCCCGGCTAGAACTGCGTCCTCGCCGTCCGCGGGGTAGGACTCTCGTCCCAGCCGGCATGTCATGCGCTCGGCCATGACTACCCCTGTTAGACTCTCGATCATGCCTCGGACTTACAGTAGCATACGCGAATTCTAAGCTGGAGGATGCTGAAATGCGGAAATCATTGACAGGTCTGCTGTTGCTTGCCCCCCTGTCAGGATGCGCCACCCCCATCAACGACGGTCTGCGGATCGACTGGCGGAAAGGTGAGCGGGATATCCTCACCATCCGATCCGACCGCTTGCCGGGGGGCAAGATCGAGACTTGGTACCTGGAGGCCTTTTGCCGAAGGGGCAGCACCGACCGGGACTGGTCTCAAACGACTATCCCCTTCGAAAGCCAACTTGTGGCCGCCGACCCAGATGGCCGTTGGGTCAAGCTGAGGCATATTGTCGACGGCAAGGTGGTGATCGATCACGAAATCCGCGCCGGATACGACGAGGTCGACATTCACATGACGATCACCAACCAAAGCAATGAATTCGTCGACCTTGACTGGGCCCAACCCTGTGTCCGAGTGGGTGACTTTACCGGGCGAGGCCAGGACGACTACTTCCAGAAGTGCTTCATCTTCACCGACCAGGGCCTGACCCGGATGGACCAGACGCATCGTGAGACCAAAGCCCGCTATACGCCCGGACAGGTCTATGTGCCGGGTGGGGTCGACCTGAACGACGTCAACCCTCGCCCGCTGAGCAGAACCCGGCCGGTCAATGGTCTGGTTGGCTGCTTCTCCGCGGATGAAAAGATGATTCTCGCGATGGCCTGGGACCACGTCCAGGAACTGTTCCAGGGAATTATCGTTTGCATCCATAGCGACGTTCGTATTGGCGGCCTGAAACCCCGCCAGACCAAGATTCGGCACGGCAAGTACTATATCATCCCCAACGATGTTCCCACCCTGCTGGCCCGGTACGAGCGCGACTTCGGGGGCAAGTAGCATCCAGGAATTCTTGTGACGAAAGGCTGATCAGGTCGATGGCCGATTGGGAGGACTCTGACGGCGGCGCGAACGATCGGGGGGCGGCGGAGCATCACCCATTCGGCCGAAGACCATACGACCGGCGCTGGTCTGGAGGACGCTGGTCACGCTGATGGTCACGGACTGGCCGATCTTGTCACGGGCGCCCTCGACCACGATCATGGTCCCGTCTTCCAAATAACCGACACCCTGGCCAACCTCTTCGCCGGGCTTGATAATCTTCACCTGCATGGTCTCGCCCGGCAGAAAAACGGGCTTGAGCGCGTTGGCCAGATCGTTGATGTTGATCACATCGACGCCCCGGATCTGGGCGAGCTTGTTAAGATTGTAATCGTTCGTGACCAGCCGTCCCTCCATCTTGCGAGCCAGGAAAACGAGGCGATGGTCGACACCCTCGCGCTCTTCCTCGCGCGTCGTCCTCGCTTCCTGGAATTGAAGATCGATGGTTTCCAGCTCCTGTAGCTTATTCACGACGTCAAGGCCCCGCCGGCCGCGGTTGCGTTTGAGCTTGTCGCCGCTGTCGGCAACCGCGTGCAGCTCCTGGAGCACGAAACGTGGGATGATCACCGGCGAGTCCACATGCCAGGCCTTGAGAATGTCAATGATCCGCCCGTCAATGATCACCGACGTATCCAGGATCAACGGATGCTCGCCCTTTCGCTGTTTGACGAACTCGACGTAGGGGATCACGAAGCGAATGTCGTCCTTCGTTTGAAGGATGAAACTTACCGCGAGATAACAACACACCACACCGACGAGCACCTTGATGGAGGACATCATCTCCTTGAATCGCGCCTCGCCGACGGACTGTCGCTCGACCTGGACGGCCGTGGCAGGCCGCTGGGCAGATCCGCCTCGATGGGGACCAAGCACGGCCCACAATAGCTTCCGGAACATGCCTCCTTCGGAGCCGGATAGGCCGTCTGAGTCCCAACCCGAACGCCGAGCGGCAGTGTCCTCCTCCGGATAACTACCTTCGGGAATCGGCGCCGAAGGCCAGAAGCCCCCGATGGCGTCACTCTCCAGCACTTTGGTTAACGTGGACTTGTAGGGCAGCACGACTGCGTCGAGGATCAAGCCCAACCCGAACGCCACCACCATGCCCACCACAAGCCCGAAGAACAATCCCGAAATGGCCAGCAACGATTTCTGCGGAATGAAGATGTCGAGGGCGATCACCAGGCAGGCCAATCCCAGGGCAAACGAAAGAATGGCGTACGCAGGCATGACCCGCCAGCAGTACTCCGCGACTCTCATCGCCACAATGGCCACCAGAGCCACGAAAATGACTCGAAGCACATGTAGTACCATGCGATCTCTCCTTTGAATGATCGAAGATGACGGAGGATGAATAGGACACGAGAGACCACTCCCGTCTATGAATCAACAGATCTGCCAACAATCGGCGGAGCGGGCGAATAAGCCGAATTCTGTTACCCTTGACACGCCGATTCAGGCTTCGCCTGCGGCCGCTGCACGGCCAGTCTCGCGAAGCGAGACACGGCGCGTCAAGAGCGGCGATCATTTGTCTGGGCGGCCTGTCACCAAGCCGCTCAAGCGCCCTACCCACAGCTCAAACGAGACGGGCCGCCTCTCGCTGCCTATTGGGGCTTGCTGGCGGTGGGGTTTGCCCTGCCGTCGCAGTCACCCGCAACGCGGTGCGCTCTTACCGCACCTTTTCACCCTTACCCTTGACATGCGGCGGACGCTTCGCGTCTCCGGCTCGCGCCGGCAGGCGAAGCCCGGGCCGCATGTCAAGGGCGGTATGTTTTCTGTGGCACTTTCCCTCGGCTCGCGCCGGGTTGCCGTTAGCAACCACCGTGCCCTGCCCAGTTCGGACTTTCCTCCCGATCGACGCGGCAACGTTGATCGAGCGACCGCCTCGCCCGCTCCGCCAGCTCAATTCTACCACATCACGCGCGGTTGCCAGAGGCGGTGGCACGGCGACCGTTTTCGAGACCCCGACAGAGTCCGTGAGGACCACCGTGCCTTTTGGAGCCTTACGGCCAGACATCTGTGCGGCTTGCGCGCATGTTTCTGGATCGCAGAGCACTTGGGTTGCGGCCCGCAAAAAGGCGGTCCGCCTTAGGGCGGATTCCTTGTGAACCGTGAGATGGGTTCACCGAGGCGAACTCAAGGAAGCGGACCGGTCTGTGGTGTGGCGGACTTGGCAGCCCATTCATGGCCGGGGCTGGGACATCAGAGGTTGGACAAAAAAAGGGCCTGGTCGCGGGTAGAAGGGCAAGGGGGGATTGCCCATCCGTGTGGGGTGCGACCAGGCGCATATCTGGACGGTCGGGGGCGAGATAGCACATCTCCGCTTCTTTGGCAAAACCCAAGGCCTTGTTGCCCGGCTGCCGGATTCGAGCACGTCACACAAGGTGGGCCACCCGACCTAACACTTCCGGTACCAATCGAAGTGGGGCTTGCAACCTGGGTTTGCAGACCCGATGAACGAACGCTGCACGCGTGTGTCCATCGCGTGGGCGGCTCGGCGAACTCTCCCGTGGCTATGCCACTCAAGAGATCAACCACTGCAGCCATCTGGTGAATGGGGTGTACACCTGACCACCCAAGACGCCCCCGATCGGTTATCCTCGCTTAGATTATCCCGCTGGGAAAAGCTCAGAGTCAAGAAAAGATTTAATTCGAAACTGATTATGGCTAATTCTAGCCATCCGACCTCCCGTCGCATTTCCGAGGGCGGTAACCGACAGGGCCTGCCTTCTCCACCGTTTCATCCCAGCTAATGACCGCCGGCAGCGCGACGTTGCCATCTTCTACAACAAGGTGTGCTCAGATCTGGGCGCCCTTCTCGGTGCCCTGGGGCAAACAGGAAGCTGCGCTCGCACGGCATTCGGACGCAATGTCAAGTGAAACGGTCCCTCATGTGACGGTAACCCAAAGCAGTCGACCTGCCGGGTGAGCCGGAGGCAGGGCAACCCATGGGCAAGCCAAGCCGGTCGATCAGTTGGGGCTCCGGGCTAGCCGCGCACGGGCCAACCCACGACTTGGGTACCCGTCGTGGGGTAAAAAGAGCCGGCAGGTCAGCCGAGGCTGGCCTGCCGGATTTGCGTCTTCCGTGTGCCATCGCTTGTATCGCAATGGCGCTGCCATAACCGACCTTACGGGTAAATAAGCGAGTCGGTATTCACACGGGGCACGAGCTGAGCATTGTTGCTCGCCGGCTTGACTCCAGCGGTACGCAGGTTCGCGTCAGCAAGCAGATTCCCACTGGATGGCCACGCAGTGTAGATGTTGTCAAAACCCACACCGACGATAGGCTTATTCTGAAACTCGGCATGGCTATCCGCATAAAGCACAACTTGGCCTTCGCCGGCACCCTGTCCGCCGTGATTGGGAGAATTATACGGCATCCACATATCGGGGCTCTGGTTCTGTGCCTCCGTGATGTTCCAACTGGTAGGCGGGGGTGAGCCATTCACCTTGAAACAGTATGGTCCTTTGTCAGCAACCAGCGCCATGCGTTGGTCGACTTCGGTGCTCGGCCTTCCCTGATCTCCGTAGGGAACCTGATAACCGTAACTGATGCACCCCTCATTATCCTGACCGCTTACATATCCGCGATTCACGGTTCCATCGCCAGCCTTGGCCGGAAAATCCCAGTAGTCAGCGGGATTATCGATCGTATCGGCGTTGTCGCTGCTCGACGGGCAGATAAACGACCTGGGCGAGGTTCCGCCGGTCTTGACCAACTGCCACAGGTTCCGGGTCGTCGACAGCTGACTCATCAGTGGGTTCGCAGCGGCTGGATCACCGGTATTGGCTGGGGTAATGCCGGTACCGGCGCTTGGACCACCCCGATTACCGGTCATGTTCCAGTACGTGACGGCCGTCTTGGGGTTCCCGTGCGTCCAAGTGTTCGGGGCCGCGAGGGGGTACGCGTCGGCGTTTTCGGTGGCATAGGTATACAGGCCCTTGCCCATGCCGCTCACGTTCGCCGCGCAGGCGGTTCGCTTGGCCAATTCTCTTGCCCGGGCCAAGCTGGGAAGCAGGATCGCAATCAGCAGGGCGATGATGGCGACCACAACCAGCAGTTCGATCAGGGTAAAGCCCGATCTCTTACGCCTCATGAGACACCTCCTGTGCTTACGCACATGTTTCGTGCCTTCGGCTTTGTCTGAAGAGTCCTGAAGCTGCGAACTGTCCGGCGGAGCGAAGCGTATGGAATTACCGGAATGAGAACCGGCCTTGCGGGTCACACCGCATACGAGCCGACAATCTCCGCCGTCTGGCCGCCGAACCGCAGTCTTCTTCGAACGCCGCCTCCAGCACCGTCGCCGACCGAGGCTACAGCCGACGACTGAAACCCAACTATTCCCGCGACACATTCGGCACCGTTTGCCGACGGTCGCACCGTCTTCTCATCGTTGGACGGACCCTCTCGCCGTGTCGGCGCGATGGTTTCATCCGTCTGTCGATAACCGTGCGACTTCTTTTCCCCGCGAGGTTTCAGGGCGATAAGACCGCCCATTCGACACCCGCTGTGCCATGGTTGGCCGCAAATCGGTATGCACCACCCGCTTGAGGGCAAATGTATGGATGATGGCGGTAGGCTCAAGCGGTGCAAACCATATAACGTATTCGCGGCCGCAGCCGCTATATGTCATTACGACATCTGCGGCCAATACTATTAGACGTTGTGCAATCCGACCTGTCAACCCGCAAACGCCGGCTCGTCCGGAAATCAGGCAAACACCCCGCCGCAGGCGGGTTTGTGAACCAGCCAAACCCAGCCAGACGACCAATGGCGGAGAAGCCCGGCGAGGCGTTCGCCCGGCCGTCTTGAAGTCCCGGAAAAACAAGCCGTTGAGTTGAGCAATTGGCCAAACGCGCCTTGCTTCGGGTTTGCTTTGCAGTATAATTAAGGCGTCATTTTCAGGAAAAGACGAGCTCGGGACGTGGGCCCTCATGAGGGCGGAAGTGCCGAGATTTGTGTTTTGGCTTTATTCTTTCGGGTGCCCTGCGAATCGACGCGCGTTGAATGCAGGTCGGACGCAGTAGCTGCCGCCCCGGCCGATCCCACACCGTCCTAGAGCACGTGCCAGATACCGATCGAGTAATCACTGCCCGAGATCGCTGGATCTCTTGCGGGCAGTCTCAGGGACACGGCAAGCCGAGGCATGGAGGTGCGGGAACGATTCGTTGCCCGCAGGTACAGGTCAGCCCGCCGGCGTGCAGAATCGCGGTCGCCGGGACGTCGCAGTACTTGGTTTCGGAAATGGGGAAAGGAGCAAGGAGGCTCCGGTGTCATCGATAGCTGGGGTTCGGCCAGGGATTCGGGAACCAGGTGGTCACATTTACCACCGTCCGTCAGATCGGTTCCCTGTGGCGAGCAATTCAGGCACTTTCCTCCGTCGCTGGGAAATCGCCACAGGCGAAAAAGAGAAGCGGCAGGGACGTCGCCGCACCCTACGTTGCAGCGTGCAACTGTTCAACGACGCGGAGGACAACGGACAGCCGCCCCTCACAGCGGAATGCCTCAACATAGGCGACGGAGGGCTGTTCGCTGTCTTGCCCAGCAACGTCGGAGTGGCCATCGGTCAACGATACACATTCCGATTGATCATCGGTGAGCGGGGACCGGAGCCAGGCCACCGGCAGTGTGTCACGCAAAAAGGCGAGATCATCCGCCTTGAACTGCTGCTCGGCCAGGAAGGTTACGCAGACCGGATCGGAATCGGAGTGCGGTTGTTCGGGCCTCGCAGCGGGATCGTTCCGATGCCCACGACCAGATAGAGCCTCGGCGGGCTTTGACGCCCGGCCTCCGCGGAAGCAGAATAGACCGGCCGCGATGACTTCAGATGCCCCGCCTCCCGCAGAACGAGGGGCGGGGCATCGCTATTGCCGTGTACCCAGCAGGCCCGTCGCGAACACAGAGGTGATTCATCTCGGGCTGTGGCGTGCCGCATTGGCAACCAGCGCCATGCCGCACTTCAAGTCCTCGATATCAAGGCGATGTGAAGACAGATTGTCCGTCTATGGCCCGGCTGATATGGTAATCTCATGTTGGATCGGGAGATGCGCGAGGGATCTGTTCATGCCGGCGATCAAGGATGAGGCCATCACCCTGAAGCGTCTGGATTACTCCGAGACCTCTCAAGTGCTCGTTTTCCTGACCCGCGAGCACGGATGCCGCAGGCTGATCGCAAAAGGCATCAAGCGGGGCACCAGCAAGCGTTTTGCGACCGGCATCGACCTCCTTGAACGCGGGCAAGTGGCATTCATCGCCAAGTTCCAGTCTGACGCCTCACTTGGCACACTGACCGAATGGCAGCAACTCGATGCTTATATGGGACTCCGAGAGGACCTTCAGAGGCTATACGGGGGGCAGTACGCGGCCGAGATCACAACCGCGATGGTGGAAGAGGCAGACCCGGATGCCGATCTTTTTGACGCTCTCCGCGATTTGCTCGGGGGGCTGGCCTGCGGGGCCGAGCCGCTGCCGCTTCTCGTCGGCTACCAATGCGCGTTACTGCGTTCGGCGGGTCTTTGGCCGGACCTGAGCCGATGCGTCATGTGCGGCAAGCCGGCCCCTGCCGGACGGGCGGGTTTCTTGGCCGTCCACCAAGGCGGCTTGGCGTGCCGTAATTGCGAACCGGGCATCGTGGACAAACGCAAGGTGTCCGGCGCAACACTGGATGCCCTTCGCGAAGCCAGACTGACGCCGGCGACAGCGCGAGATGCTTTCGACCTGCTCAACTATACCATCACTCACATCATCGGCCGACAACCGACCCTGGCCAGGTTTGTGCTGACGGGAAAGTAATCGATTATGGCTGTTGCTGAGGAACGGTGTCCACCCGCTCAACGGCAAAATGGACGGTCTCGGTCTCGTCATCGATCTTGAGAATCACGACCACATACGCACGACCTGACTCACCGTAACCGCCGATCCGGGCTCCTTGGGGCTTGTCCTCATACTTCTTGCTCCGCTTGCCCACGCGAATCTCAATATCGGCATCAAGCGGGTCTGCGTCGGTATCCAGAAGCTTGACTACGATCCCATCGACCGTTGCCAGTTCCTTGGTGAACCGGTCGTCGTCGCGACTGACGACGCCCTGAAAGACGCGAACCGGGCCTCGGTCTTCGGCCGGGGCCGTCGAAGCCGCTGACGTCGAAGCCGGCACGGGCACCGGCCGGGGCTGAGTCGCAGGAAAGGACCGGACATCTGCACTGGCGGGCGCGGCTGTCGCGGGTTTTGACGCGGAAGGAACCGCCGGTGCCTGGTGGGCGACGGGTGCCGTGGCGGTCGAGACCGCCGGCCGTGATGCAGGCAGAATCGCCGGGCCGGACATCTTCTCAGCCGGATGCTCGTCCCGGGCCGCCACTCGCTTGGCGAGGGCAAGCCGTTCACTTGCGATCTTCTTGCAGGCGGCCAATATGTCCCCGCTCACCACCGACCCGAAGACGGCATCCAGAACCGACCCCAGAGTCTGCGCGTCGGGCATGGACACAAGGTCGAAAAGGAATCGAACGTTGAACTCGGTCGCCGTGTCCCCGGTGGCGGCGCCGGCCGCCTGGAGAAAAGATCCGGCATGTCCCCGGTACATGTCCGACACTCTGGCCCGCAACACCGGTCGAAGCACCGCGATACCGTCCGCCGTCAACGGCCCTGACGCATGCACCACCGCGACGGGCCTCGCGGTCGCAGCGGTACCGCCTGGCGAGGCAGATCCTTCCAATGGAAGCATCTCCACACATTTCCAAAGTAACCTGCCGCTCGATACGTCGACCATGTTCATCCGGAGATCCAGTCGGGACGTACCCGATGCTGCCGACTCCGGGTTGCCGACGTTTACCTTGACGATGTCCATATTGACGAAGAGAAATACGTTGGGACCTCGCAGCCGCCGGCCCACGGCCTGGAGCTTGTCGCGATTGTTCACATCGGCCGATGAAACGGCGAATTCCGCCAGCAGCTTCGACAATATCGATTGTTCCGTCAGGCAAACGTGATCCGGACGCTGGTCACCGAGTTCCTCGAGAAGCACGGTACAGACGGCCATGATGTCGTCCAGGCGGCGTTCGTCTGATGGTGCCAGCAGCACGTTGAGGTTGTATGCGATAGCTCGCCGGATTCCCTCCTCGGCCGTCAGACAAGCCTGGACGACCGGTTCGGGCTGTGTCGGGGCCAAGGCCAAAGCCTGCACGGCGTCGACCCAGGCTAACTCCCATGCTCCCTGGGCCTTGTGGCGGCGATAGTCTTCCATGAGTCCAGCGATCCAGCCATCGAGCACCTGCTTTCGCTGCTGCCGCAGGCTCTCGCGGTTTGGCTCCAGGACCATGGCTTCGTCCAGCGTTTGAAGAGCCGCCTGGAAACGGCCGGCCCGAGCTTCGTCCCGCGACCGGGTCGACAACTTGTCGACCACTTGCCCTTTGACCCGGTCAAGCGTCGATACTATCTCGTCGTTGTCCGGCCAGAGCCCCGCCGCCTGCTGCAACGGACCGAGCGCGCCGCTCGAGTTCCCTGCGTCAATCATCGCCTTGGCCGAGTCAAACACCCGCTGTGCCTCTCGCCGGTCTTTCACCTGCTGTTCGATTCCAACGACTTCGGTATTGTCAGGGGCTACTCGCCGGACCTGCGCGCAGGCCGCCAGCGCCGCATCCCAGTCACGCGCGCCCAAGGCTCGCCGGGCGGCCAACAACTGGCGAGCCGTGACCGTATCGGCAGCCTCCTTCCGCAACAGTTCAAGTTGTGGATGACTCCGGTCGATTCTCCCGGCCTCGGCGATCAGCCTCGCACCCTCGGTCCATTCCTGGCGGGCCAGCGCCTCGCGAGCCTCGGCAATGGTCTTCTCGCATTCGGCAATCTGGGGGGCAATTTGCGCCGCCAGAGGCACGCCCTCCGGGTGCGCGGGTACCAGCTTCAAAGCAGTATCCAGCTCCTTTTGTGCGTCGCTGAGACGTTTCTCGGCAACGAACTGTGTGGCCGTTTTGACGTGCTGGTCGGCAGCCAAAGACTTGGCCTCGAGCAGGCCGTTATGGTACCTGCTGTTGCCGGGAGACTGAGCCAACGCCTCATCAAAGGCCGTGACTGCCTGGTCATACTGACCGGAAGCCATCAGCATACGACCGCGGTCGTAGTGTTCCCGGCCGGCACAACCGGCCAGGAGCATCATGCCCATCGCCAGAACCGCCAGACCCCGCCCCGTCTGCACAAATCCGTCACCCACCAATCGTCCATGCGTCATCATTCCGCTCACCTTCTGCCACGCAGGGGAGAATGCTGCATGAGAAGCGCTGTATCGGCATTGCCGCCTACGGCCGGGATGGCTGCGTGGCCGGGAACACACGTGGAGCCGGCTTTCACGCCCGCCAAGCCATCCCCAGAAGTGATGCTACCCTCCGCCGTCGGGACGTCAACAAGCCGTGGACGTTGACGCCGAAGGGCAACTAGCCTCATACTCCCAAACCGGCCCCGGGCAGTGCCGAGGGCAAATCCGTCACATCCGCATCGAGAGGAGCGTTGAGATGACACAGGATCAGCAAGATTACCGGCATCTGACACGTCGGGACCTGTTCCTGGCCGCTGGAAGCGGCGCGGCGCTGACCCCGCTCCTGGGTGGGTGCAGGGCTGAAAGCAGCGGCCTGGGGCAAGCCGGGCAAGCCGATGCCGCCGCTGTCTTTGAGTCTGGAAGCCGCCTGACCCGATCGAACAAGATCGAGGCAGACGTGGTCATTGTCGGGGGTGGCATGGCAGGCGTGTCGGCAGCACTGGCAGCTTTGAACCACGGGGCCTCGGTCGTGCTGGTACACGATCGGCCAGTACTCGGGGGCAACGCCTCGAGTGAAATCCGGCTCCACATTCTGGGAGCCGACGAGCACGGGGCCCGCTCGGATACCGACTCCCGCGAAAGCGGTATCATCGAGGAGATTCGCCTCCACGAGGTCGTCCGTAATCCGCACCGTTCCTATGGAGTATTTGATCTTCTCCTTTACGAAATGGTCTGCCGCCGGCAGGGGCTTACTGTCCTGCTGAACACCTCATGCTGCGGCGCGGTGATGGCTTCCAAATCGCGCATCGCGGCCGTGCTGGCCGCGAGACCCGGCACGCAGGACGTGTTTACGATCAGCGGCAAGATGTTCATCGACACCAGCGGCGATGGGCGACTGGGGGCTGAGGCCGGCGCCGAATTCCGGACCGGACGGGAGGGTCGCACGGAATTCGGCGAAGATTTGGCTCCACCGCAACCAGACAACCAGATGCTCGGCAGTTCGATCCTGTTCACCACCCGCCGATACGATCAGCCGATCCCCTTTACGCCGCCTGACTGGGCACTGCGTTTCCCGACATGCGAGGATCTGCCTTACCGTTCGCACGGTAGTTGGGAATGGGGCTTCTGGTGGGTCGAATGGGGAGGCCATATCGACACCATCCGTGATAACGAGAGAATTCGAGATGAGTTGATCGCGGCGGCCCTGGGCGTCTGGGACCACATCAAGAACAGCGGCAAACACCCCGAAAGCGCCAATTGGGCGCTGGATTGGTTCGGATTCATCCCTGGCAAGCGCGAGAGCCGGCGATTCGTCGGCGACCATGTGCTGATCCAGCAGGAAGTGCAGCGTGGTGAACAATTCGAGGACGGCGCGGCCTACGGCGGGTGGCCGATCGACTTGCACCCGTCGATTGGGATTCACAGCAAGGAGAAACCGTGCCTGCAAATCCGCGTGCCGATGTATAATATCCCTCTGCGCTGCCTGTATTCACGGAACATCGAGAACCTGTTCTTCGCGGGCCGGGACGCAAGCATGAGTCACGTGGCCTTCGGCAGCACCCGCGTAATGGCAACCGGTTCGGTCATGGGGCAGGCAGTCGGCACGGCGGCGGTCATGTGCATCCGAAACAAGTGCACACCCCGTGAGCTCGGCAGGCAGGCCATCCACGATTTGCAGCAGCAGCTTCTGAAGGACGATGCCTACATCATCGGGGCCACAAACTCCGATTCGCTCGATCTGGCTCGAACCGCCGAGATCCGAGCATCCAGCGAGACTGTGCAAGGCAGGGCCGCGAACGTCATCGACGGCGTCACCCGCGGCGTCGGACCGGCGACGCATCGATGGATTTCCGACCCGCAGCAGAAGATGCCCCAGTGGATCGAGCTGCGGTTCCGTAAGCCGGCCCGGATCCGCGAAGTGCACCTGACGTTTGACACCGCTCTGAACCGAAGCATGACACTGACCCTCAGCGACCACCAGAATGCCAAGATGATTCGCCATGCCCAGCCTGAAACCGTTCGCGACTATGAGCTGCAGATTCTCGATAAAGGCGGGGCCAAGACAGTCGCCCAGGTGACGGGCAATTACCTCCGCAAGAAGCTCCATCGCTTTGACCCGGTAACCGCAAGTGGTTTGCGACTCAACATCAACGCGACGAACGGCGACGCATCCGCCAGGGTGTTTGAGATACGGGCCTACGAGTGAAATCGCATACTGAAGCTTCGATGTGAAACCTGACATCTTGCCGATCGGCCGACGAGCCAGAAGGCTGGATGCCCCCCAAGACCGTTTCATCATGCGGGGCGACCCGGTCAGCTATGCGCCGGCGGACTTGGCTTCTACAATGTCCCCATGACAGATGTATCTTCCCCTCCGCGTGAAAAGCCTGCACTTGCCCGCGAAGAGCATGCGCTGTTGCGCACCATGGGATTCTGGTCGCTGGCGATTTACGGCGTCGGCGATATGCTGGGCTCCGGCATTTATGCCCTGATCGGCAAAGCCGCGGGCGTCATGGGCAACGCGATATGGCTGGCGTTTCTCGCCAGCATGTTCGCGGCCATGTTTACCGGGCTCTCGTACGCCTGCCTCGGTTCCCGCTATCCGCGATCGGCCGGAGCGGCATACATCGCCCAACGAGCTTTCGGCCGGCCGATGCTGTCCTATCTCATCGGGCTCGCGGTGGTTGCGTCCGGGCTTACCTCTATGGCCACTGCTTCCCGGGCGTTCGCCGGCTATTTCATGGAGCTGAGCGGCCCCCTGCCGGCCCCGCTGATCATCCTGGGATTCATCCTTCTTCTGACCATCATCAACCTTCGAGGCATGCAGGAGAGCACGTGGGTAAACATCCTGTGTACGACCATCGAGGGCGGCGGCCTGGTCTTCATCGTGATCGTCGGGTTGCGGTACTGGGGAGGCGTCAACTACCTGGAAATGCCGCCGCACGCGACCGTCGGACCAGCATCGCTGGTTCTGCAAGGAGCAGTGTTGACTTTCTATGCGTTCGTGGGCTTCGAGGATTTGCTCAACGTGTCGGAGGAGGTCAAAGACGTTGAGAGGAACCTGCCGCGTGCTCTGGTGACGGCCCTGTTCGTCGTAGCGGGCCTGTATACGGCGGTGAGTATCACGGCCATCTCGGTCGTGCCGCACGCGGAACTCGCTGAATCCGGCGGCCCGCTTGTGGAAGTGGTTCGCCAGGCGGCGCCCTGGTGTCCGCCGGTCCTGTTCACCGGCGTATGCCTGTTTGCCATCACGAACACCGCGCTGTTGAACTATATCATGGGGTCGCGGCTGGTTTACGGCATGGCTCATCAGGGCCTGCTGCCCGCCGTCCTTGGTCGAGTCCACTTCAAGCGACGCACACCCGACTCGGCCATCCTGATACTGATGCTCATCGTGATTGCCCTGGCAATGGCCGGCGACATCTCCGTCCTGGCCAAGGCAACATCCGTGCTGCTGTTGGGCGTCTTCACGATCATCAATCTGGCACTTGTCGTGCTCAAGCGTCGACAAGGCGAACCCAAGGGTACCTTCGAGGTGCCCCTCTTCGTGCCGGTCGTCGGGGCGATCATCTGCGTGGTGCTTATCAGCCACGCCCAGATCCGAGAGCTGCTGATTGCGCTGATCCTGCTGGCCGGAATTGCGATTTTGTATGTCCTGGTTTCCCGCCGCCATCGAAGGACCGGGTTGCCCGACTGAACAGGGTGGGCCGACAATAGGCCTCACGGCTTCCGCAGGAAACCTACGGTCGATTCCATGATCCGGTCGCGGAGGCGGCGCGTACCGTCGTCGGCGGTCTGTCGGCGAAGATCATCAAGGTTCGCCCGGCAGAACTGGCAGCCAAGCCGCTCCAGGTGGAAGGTGACATAGTCCTGCCACTCCGGCTCCAGCGTGCCGAGGAGGTAAGCCCCAATGGTGCTGCGCTTCAGGCAACTGAGCCGGCGTTCCTGCCAGATCTCGCAAAGCATGGCATCGGAGCCTTCGGCAGTCAGAAATGAATCGTCACAGGCCGCCGACGAATTGCCGAGGACCGCGGTCATCCGCTCGGCAAGCTGCTTCAAGTAGCGGTGCTTGGTCACG
This sequence comes from Phycisphaerae bacterium, assembly GCA_035384605.1. Taxonomy (NCBI): domain Bacteria; kingdom Pseudomonadati; phylum Planctomycetota; class Phycisphaerae; species Phycisphaerae bacterium. The sequence goes on along the minus strand of DAOOIV010000046.1, from coordinate 9,454 downwards.
GCCACGTGATTCTCTCGGACCCCGGCGATGTTGGCGATATCCTTGTTGCGTAATCGGCAGTAGAAGAGCATTTCGGTGATCTTCAAATCGCGAAAGTTGAGCGATTGCTTGAAGCCGTCGACCAGTTCCTGCATGGCTTGGGCCAGGGCCTCGTGCCGCCGCTCCTGCTCCTCATCGCGACGGACGTACCAACTGGCCGTCTGATCGGGAGCGGCCAACCGGTCGGCGGCGTCGCCCGAGTCATCATGCCCCCCGCCGGGCAGCGCATCCTGAAGCAGGCAAATGCTCGATTTGCGGCCGCGGCCCCAGTTGATGATCTTTCTACGAAGAATGGCGAAGAGATACGTTTCGAGGCTCGCCTGTCCGCGAAAAGCCCCCAGCGACTGGACGAAACTCATGAACGCGTCCTGAACGAGGTCCTCGGCGTCGGCCGGGGTGCGCAGCTTGCTGCGCGCAAAGGCCTCCAGCCGGCCCTGGTAGCGGTCCACGAACTGCTCCCAGGCCTGCGGTCGACCCTGCCGGATCTGATCGAGCAGGTACTGTTCGGCCTCGGTTAAAATGTTCGCCACGCTGTCGTCTGTTTCCTCCAGGAAGCCGCAGAGGCGGACTGTAGGGCAGTGTCGAGGTCGCCGCAGCGACCGAGACCTGCCGTTTTCTTTGGCCAGTTACGCAGCGGCAGGTCTGCGCCGCCGGCGGCGGCTCCGACCGTGCCCTACGCGGGACTCACCCGCCGCCTTCAGGTCATGAGCAGCAGCACTACTGCCCCACCCAGCACCAGCAGCACCATGCTACCGCGCAGTAACCATGTGTAATACCCCCTGGTTGCCGCGTTCAGAAACGCATACACAACCGCGATCAGGACAGTCAACAGCGCAAGACCCACGATCGTCCGCGCCCACGACTTGCGGATCCGCAGGGCGGTCTTCTGTTGCTGAACGATCTGGGGGAGAAACGTTTGAGCATAGGCGGTGATTTGCCCATCCGATCCATCAACCAGCAGAGCGTGCTGCCAGACATCGCCATAAGGTCGATGAATATGCTGCGTGAACTGGTCGTCGACGCCGGTCCCGCGCAGTAACTCGGCTCGGATCTTCTCGTAAAGCTCAGGATCGGGCCGGCGCTGCTGTATCGCAATCGCGCCGCGGTTTGACTGGCTGGCCCCGCTGCTCTCCAGACGTTCCAGGGCGGTGCGGACGAGCGGAACCAGGTTCTTCGCGGCCTCGGCAATAGCCTGCTGTTCGGCCTCGCCGCGTGTCGGGCACAGCCGCTTCGAACGCGCGACCATCGGCTGCCGGCCGGATACTTGCGCGGCCCGGTCGATTCCGTACTCCACCCAGGGCTTGTTGACGAAGGCTGCGGTGTGCGTGCTCTTGCCCGCCGGGCCCGAGAGAACCAGCTCAATGGTCCCGTTTCTCTTTTGCGATGGAATCACGCCTCGACCACCATGAACGTAGCTGAAGTTCCCGTTGATCGCCAGCCGAACCGTCGCATCGGCCTCCGGCAGGGACGGAGCTGAGCCCGGACTGACCAAGACTCGCTCAACTTCTTCGATCTGTGCTTCTTGTGGCGACTTATCCATTTCGACGCGATCATCGCCGAGCTTCGCCCGCAAAGCTTGCAAGACTGCCGGCACAACAGCGGGCTCCAACTCACTGTCACCGCGAATCAGAATCTGGGTCGGTTCCTGTCCACCTGGCAGAACCCGATCCCAGGACTTGATCGCTTTCCGGGCCAGCGCTACGGCCGCGGATCGCTCCGAGGGGTAAACGTCAGCCTCGAAATCCGCCTGCCCGGCGTCAATCCACTCGTCGGTCACTGAGACGCCGTTGCCATTGACAACGATCGAACTGCTGCCCTCTCTTACGACAACGCCGTTGCTGCCGATAGTGACCCCTCGGACGGCGTGGCTCTCCATCGCCTCATCTTCGGGCGGGTACACAGCCTCAGAGAACAGTGTCGGCGATGACGTGCTGTAATGGACACTGCTCCTCCCCCAAAACATCGCCAACAACCCGAAGACGACCACCACCGCAACGCCGATTGCCAGACCGGCAAGCACGCGCCGAGCACCGCGGTTTCCAAGGATCAAAACCACAAGGCCGGCCAAGGCGATGAGTAAGAAGATTCCAAAGCAGCTGATTCCCACTGGCAGTGCCTCCACGTGTGTCATGGCATCACCTCCGCGCCGACACAGCATCGCCGCCGACAGTTGTGACATCCGCCTGCCGGCGATCGGCTGGCCAAAACAGCAGGACAATCGAAATCAGAAGCAATACCGCGGAGATAGTGGCCCCTTCCTTATCGATCGCGCCGAGTGCCGCGTCGATGGCCGGGCCGATCCGCTCGGCCTGCAACAGGGTCGATACTGTCGCCCATTGGATCCGGCTGGTTGCGTCGGCGAAAGCAGCCAGGCTCACACCGATGGCCACGGCCCCCAGCACCGCACGCAGGCAGTGGGCACCTCCGGACTTGCGGCGAGCGAGCAGGAGTATTGCACAACTGGCTAGAAACAGGAATACGGCCACGAAGGTGCCGATTCGCTCAAGCAGCTGCGGCCAGTTCGAATAACCAAACTCCCGGGTCAGTTCCTGCTCCAAGCTCTGATCCGGAATACCCGCTGCAATGATGGCCGGCAGATGAACGGCAACCAGCAGGCCTGTCAGCACACCCGCCAGCAGCACCAGCATGCCCACGCCGGAGAGCATCAGGCTTCCGAGTTCCAGGGGACGGACGTCGCCGGGCGCAACCATGGGGGTAGCGACCGCAGAAGCAGGCGGGGGTGAGATTTCGGTAGCGACCGTCGGGCGGCCCTTGAACTCGTTGGGGTTGGTCCACGTCAACAGCGGACGGCCTTGTTTGTCCGTGAACTGACCGGCCGCGATCATGATGATGTCGACAATCTGGCCGATGAAGAACCCGCCGAACGTGACCAGCCACAAAACGCCAGTCCCGATCTTGCCGACGTAGAACCGGTGCAGTCCGCCAATGGGGCACGCGAAGAACAGCAAGGCCAACAGCATGGCCCACAGACGGCCTCGCGGCGAGACGCCGGCGGCATGCTCGGCTCGGGGGGTTGCCCGTCCGGCGTCAGGAAAGGGCTGGCCCAGGACCGCGTGAATCATGCGGTTGGTTGTGCAGGCGACGAAGATGAAAAAGACCGCCGCGAACACGATCACCGCTATCGCGATCATCTCGTCGTCGTTGTGAAGCTGCATCGAGCCGAGTGCTACTGCCGAGGCGATGCCCGTCACGAGCAAGGCGATCATCAGAACCGGTTTTATCAGACCGCTCCACCAACTCACCAGGTACCGTTGCGTGGCCTTTACCAAAGCAAAGACGCTGAACAGCAGAGCCCCGATGCCTGCGGAAACGCAGCCCGCAAAGTAGTCGAGATTGGATGGGCTCGCCATGCCCGCGAGGATGAGGAAAATGATCCCGCCACCGAGGAGAACGGCGAACGCCAGCAGCGACAAGGCCCTGACAAACAACGGTACTTCTATTCCAGGAGGCACGGCAACGGGTAGCGGGCGAGGGCGATGAGCTTCAGCGTTCTGGATCTGCGGGGTTCGGTCGGCCGCCGGAGGTGTGCCTCTCTCGGGCGGTCTGGGATGATCGTGCTGGCCGTTGCCTCTTGTTATCCCAAGCTGTTTGCGGAGAGCCGGTGGGATGAACGCGCTGCCCGCCTGGACGGCCATCGACAGCCCGGCCAGGACGCCGATCATCACGATCGCGCTGGCGTCGGTGAAAATGCTGACCATGAAGCCGAGCAACCCGGCAGTAAAGGCGCTCTCGAACGAGATGCGCTGTTGACGCACGGGATTCATGCGACCCAACCAGTCGATGAAGAAGCAGGATGCCAGCAAGGGCAGCGCGTTGTCGTCAAGGGCTGCGTGGATCTGCTTGCGAAAGGGGCCGATTTCTCCGAAGAATACGGCCGCGAGTGCTCCCAGGGCGGCAGCGCCACCGAAGGCCACGTAACGACCCAGCCCGCGCTCTTTCTGCATCCGCTCGGCCAGCAGGCGCCCGGCGCGGAAGATGCCTAGAGACGCCAGCAATATCGCAACGGTGGCGAAGATGCTGAGTTCTATCGCGGGGCCTCCGTTGTGCGAGGTTGCCTCGATGATCCCGGTTCCGGCGCCCATGACGAGCGCAGCGACCACCCACAAGCGTTTCCTTGCCCGGCGGTCGAGTGGATCCAGTGCCGTATCGATCACGCCGTCCGAAGCCGGGGCGGCCGCGTTGGCATAGGGAAGTGCTGCCGGTTTCTGGCCGAACTGCCGGCCGACCCGGTCGCCGACCGCGGCCATCCGATCGCTCAAACGCTCGCCCCACTTGCCTACCTTCTCGCCGAAATCATCGATGTGCTTGCTGAGGTCCTGCCAGACGTCGCTGCTGCCGGCCTCCCCACTCGGCGCAGTGGGTCCCAAGCCCTGGGCATGCTCGGCCGATGAACCCGACCCGCCGACGGTCACCTTCTGGGCGACGCGGCGCGCGACCATCGAAAGACTCTCGGGCCGAAAGTGCGATACGCTCTGCTGAATGTGCTCGGCGCCAAAGACGGCTTCGACCATCTCCTGAACCGACTGGAATCGCTCCGCCGGCTCCTTGGCCATGGCCTTCCTGATCACCGACGCGAACGGCTCCTCGATCTGGCTGAGATCAGGCTGAGCCATGAGGTGCTTCATCAGCACCTCGCCGTGGCTGGAACCGAAGAAGGGAACCTGGCCGGTGAGCATCTCGTACAGGACGACGCCCAGGGCATAAATGTCAATGCTCCGGTCGTAGTTGCCCTGACCAATCTCGGGGGCCATGTAATGGACGGTGCCGACGGTGATCGTCTGAACCGAATGCCGGCTGGAAGCGATCATCTTGCTGAGGCCGTAATCGCCGATTTTGACGTAGCCGTCCTCGTAGAAAATGTTTCCGGGCTTAAGGTCGCGGTGAACAATTCCCCGATCATGCAGATAGGTTAATCCCTTGGCGATTTCGCGAAGGAAAAAGGCGGCCTTCTGAATCCCAAGGCCACTCGGGGCCTCCTGAAGCAGTTCTCGCAGCGACGGACCGGCCACGTATTCCATGATCACGAAGGGCCGTCCGTCGGCATTCCGCTTCACATCGAAAACGGTGACCAGATGCGGGCTTTTGAGGTTCATGCACTGGCTCACGCCGCGCAGCTCGATGTCCTCATAGCCCTGGACGACCTTGAGAGCCACCTCGCGGCCGCTGTCACTGACGGCATAGTACACCTCGCCGAAACCGCCGCGACCGATGGCCCGCTGGATGGTGTAGCCCTCCAAAGGCTGGTCGCCAAACTTGTATTGGAATCCGTCCATTGTCGTGGCTTCCCTTCAGCGGAACACAACCGGTCGATGCCGGTACCGCCGCGCGGTTCTATGCTCTGACCTCTGCCCTCGCGACCGCCAAGGAAATCGGTCCGATACAAGCACATGCACCGACAGGAATGCCGACCCGATCGTCGATCGGCCGGCCGTCGATCTTTACCACGGTCGTGCTTCGCACCAGAAGCCGTTCATCCCGAATATGCAGGACGGCGGGCGCATCCATCTGGTCGGCCCGGATATGAGCCAGGGACCCGGGGCCAAGCACGATCGACTTGTCCATGAGAATGACTCGTCGAGCGTCGCCGCTGGGCAACCGGCAACCCGACAGGTGCAGCACCGCCGAGGTACTGGCCGCACTGGGCAGCGTGAACTTCACGACGCATCTCGGCCCGAGCGAAATCTGATCGCCATCCGACAGCAGCTTTCGCTGCACCGGCATATCGTTGACGCGAACCGGCGTCTCCGACGAGAAGAAGTAATCATCATCCTGCCGTTCAATCGTCACCACAGGCAATCCGGCCTCGGCCAGCAAGGCCAGATCCGGCCGCCGCGATGAGCTGATCGGCCCAACGGTGACTCGCGGCTGTCGCAGGACCAGGAAACCACCCACGGTGTCGATCTGCAGCATGAAACGATCAGGGACTACGCCACCTGCGGCGTGTCCCTTCGCCGGCTTGGCGGGCGGCATAGTGTCGGTGCGGTCCGCCTCATAGGTCGGCACGGGAGTCCGGACGGGCGGACCGCTCCCCGTGAACCAGCCCAAGGGCCCCCGTCGCAGGTTCTCAGTCGCCGCCGCTGCTTGCTCTGCTTGTCGACATGCCTCGGTCAGCCAGGCGGCCTCAGAATAAGCCGCCGACAACCGATGAAGGATCTCGGCTGCCTGACGAGGTTGACCCCGCTCCAGGCAGCTTGCGGCACTGCGGCACTCACCCAGGCACCGGGTCAATTCCTGGATCTGAAGCGTCGGCTTCGTCAGCGAAGCGAGGTGCTCGAGCATGGCCTCGGCAGCGTCTAATCGTCCCTGATTGATCGCCTTGCTGGTCTGATCGGCAACCAGCACGGTGGCGCGGTCCATCAGGTCGGCGGTTTGCGGGTTGCTGGCATGGGCTTGGCGAGCCTCTCGAAGAGACTCGATCGCCAGAGCCCAATCCTGTTTGTTCAGGGCCTGCTCGGCTCTGTTCAGAGCTTGTTCTGCCCTGACCCTGCGGGCCTCAGCTTCCCTGCGAAGCGTCTCGGCAGTCTCGCTTGCGACGTCCGCCAAGACCTGCTCGCCAAGCGAAAGCCATCCGTCCCGGATGTGCTGACGGGCCATGGTCACCAGCCCGGCTTGTCGGCGCTCGACCTGCTGGCGGTTCGCGATCGCATCGGTCACAGCAGCACGCAGCGCAGCAGTCTCAGGCAGATTGCCCCCCAGCCGCTCCGCCTTCTCGCAATCCGCCAGAGCCTGGCCAAGCCGCTCGGCCGAGAGATGATCCTGCCCTCGGGCAACCAACTTCCGGACAAGTTGACCGATCAGGTCCTGGCCTTCCCGGTGGGTCCGGAAATCCTCGGCCCGAGCCAGCTCGTATGCCTCGTCTAGCCGGCCGTCCTTCAGCGCAGTTGCAGCCTGTTTTATCTTGAGAATCAGCACTGATCGGACTCCTGCCCCCAGAACCCCTGCCGACGATCACCACCAGTATACCCGCTTGCGAGCGGCCCCACTCATGGGGTCGGGGTGCGAGCGCCGGCCTGTCCCATGGCGATCGGGCTGGTCGCTTCCGCGGCTGCCGCCCCGACCTGGGCCGGTTTGCCGCTGAAGTGCTCTTCCACCTGGGCCAGGAGGTCCTTCTCGCTAATCACGTCGATCTCGATCGGCCGCACAAACTGGGCCTCATGGGCCAGAACGCGCTCGGCTACGTCGAGTCGTTTCTTGATGTCGCCTATGAGCTTCTCGGTTTGGGCCAACTTGCTGTTGTCCACCCGCACCTGCGAGGTGGTCGAAGCGGCCTTCAGGAGCCGGTGCTGGCTGTCCAGAGCCGCAATCCGGTCTTCCAGACGGGCCTTTTCGCTACGCGTCCGCTCGAGCATCTGCATAGCAGCCTGCAGCGATTTCTGGCGGGTGTCCAGCAGCCGCTGCTTGCCGGCCAGCACTACCTCGGCCTCCTTGTACCGATCGAAGGCCCGAGCCAGCTCCGCCTTGACTTGGTCATGGGTGTACTCCAAGCCACCGAAGACGTAGCGGACTTGCTGTGCCTTCAGCGTATCACCGAGCTTCGTGATCCGGGCTTTTTCCTCTGCAAGAGAGGCTTGACCCCGCTGAATCTCCTCCTTGAGGTTGGCTATCTCGACCTCTTCCTTGGCGATCAGGCCAACGTTGGCCTGCATCTCGGGAATGATGTCTTCCAGCAGGTCTCTGGCTCGTTGCAGCTCGAACTCGATCGGCACCGAGTCACGGACTGCCGTCCGCACCGTCCTGGTGGAAGTCCAGAGGTAACTGCCCAGATCGGTCCCAAACAAAACACCGGCCGTCACGAGCAACCCCGTCAGTCCGATTACCCCATACTTGATGGTTTTCCTTAGCATCTTAAGTCTCCTTCTTACAAGAGCTTATGGTTATCAAACCCCTTTGGACCCCATCGGTCCACACTGCCTTAGTCACCTTTGCGGAGGGTTTGTTACAGAAAAGAGGGCGGCCCGACGTCAACAAGGACTGGATTCAGGAGCGGAATCGAAAACTGGGAAACACAGAGCCCGCACGGGAACAGGCCTCCCACGAGGTCTGGATCAAAGCGATTACATCTTCCGAGTGGCCTTGCCGTGCTCTGAAAGAGCGGCAGCACTGCCCTGCTTCATGGCTTCGCCGACGTTCTGCCCTTCCTTCATCTCGTACTCGGCGATGCGCCTGAGCCGACGCTCGTGCCGGCCGCCCTCGAAGCCGGTGTTGAGATAGACATCCACGATCCGACGCATCAGTTCCTCGCCAATGAGGTCGGCGGGCAAGCAGAGCACGTTGGCGTTGTTGTGTCGCCGGGCCATTTCGGCAGTCAGTTCGTCGTGGCAGCAGGCAGCACGAATACCGTGGACTTTATTGGCCGAAATCGACATTCCGATCCCCGTGCCGCACAAGAGAATGCCCAAATCGGCCTTGCCGGAAGTCACCATCTTGCAGGTGGGGTAGGCAATATCCGGGTAATCACAACTCGCCGGACTGTCGGTGCCCATGTCCAAGACCTCGTAACCCTTGGAGGCCAACATGGACTTGATCTTCTCCTTGGCCGCATATCCCCGATGGTCTGATCCGATGGCCACTCTCAAAGAGCTATCTCCTTCAGCCGGTTTCTCAGTGCCTTCTCGAGTCTATCGGCGCATTGGCTGTAGACCTCATCGTTGCCACCGACGGGGTCTTCGATGTCTTCCTCATCGATGGTTCTGACCAAGGTTCCGGCACCAGGTCCCAACGAGGTGACCATTGTCGCATGACTGGCAGTCATGGCAAAGATGTAATCGGCTCGGCTGACCAGATCCGAAGTCAGCGTCCGGGAACGGTGTCCGGAGATGTCGATTCCCCTGAACTCAAGGGCCCTTACGGCCGCCACAGAGGGGGGAGCACCCGTGCAGGCGCTCGTTCCGGCCGATTCCACCGTGAACCCGCGAGCTTCCAGTTCAGTCTCCGCACATCCGAGCTTCTCGGCAAGCAGTCTCCGAAGCAGACCCGCTGCCATGGGGCTGCGGCATGTATTTCCGCTGCAAACCAGCAGAAAAGTCACGTGGGCCAGCCGACGAATGGTGCGCTCGTCCAACACGCCCTCCCGAAGAAGCTCGTAACCCTTCTCATCAACCCGAACGATCGTGGATGGCTTGGCGTAACGGGTTCGGCCGGCATCCAGCACCAGGTCCACCTGTCCACCCAGGGCCCGGAGGCACTCCTCCGCTTCGACCGGGGCCGCCTCACCGCCGGGGTTGGCACTGGCTGCCACAACCGGTGTCCGGACCGCCATCAGCAGGTCACCTGCGACCCGGTCATCAGGGCAGCGAATACCGATCGTACCATTGTGATAGAGGTTCTCCGCGCACCCCATGGAAATCTCTCGGACAACAGGTGCGGCCTCGATGTCGGCCACGTGGAAGACCAG
>DAOOIV010000045.1 GCA_035384605.1 Phycisphaerae bacterium | reverse complement strand
GGGCCACAGGCTGGCGGTGGATGCCACGCCGACCGTTTTTCTGAATGATCGAATCGTGCCCTCTGTTGCTCAAGACAAGCCCGCCTTTTGGGAGCTCATGTGTGAAAGGCTCGGCGGCGAACCGGCAGTCGTCGAACGGTCGGTTACTTCGACTTCGACGGCCCCGTCGCTGACCAAGGCTGAATCCTTGCCCGGTCCGCCTCGTTGAAGCAGTACCGGATCAGCGAAGGCGTCGGTGAGCTGATGTCTGCCGCACCGTCAACAACGACCAACCTCCGAGTCGATTGTTCTTACGTTCCACTCAGTTGGCCGCGCAGGCGGGGGTTATGAGGTCGATGCGGCACCAGTCGTTGCTGTGCACGAGGCTTCCGTAGCCGCCGACGAAGACGGTGGCCCATCCATCGGAGCCGGTTGTCCTGGTGAATGTCAGGGACTTGCTCCCCCATTCGAGCCGCGGAGCGCTTGTCGAGAGGTCGTAGATGTTCGGGTCTGTGCCGCCGTTGTAGTCCACGCGGATCAGGCCGTTGACGCGGCTGGTATCGTTCATCCGGAAGTAAGCCCGGATTGTGTACGGTACGCCCACTTTCAGCCAGACCTGCTGATAGATCACCGACATCTTGGCGCCGGCGGAGGTCCATTTGATCTCCTGTGAATACGAGCCGGAGTAGGCGTCGGTACTGGCGGAGTAGGAGGCGCTGCTTCCGGCGCTGGTCCAACCGGCGGCGACGCCCGAGATGAAGGTCTCGAGGTCGTTGTTGGTGAAGCAGCCTTCAGACGGAGAGACGGAGGTGACTTTGAGCGTTGCGGCGTTGGACGTTGCGCTGCCGTGGGCATTGGTAACGACACAGCGGTAGTCGGCTGCGTCGTTGCCGTCGGCGTTGGTGATGGACAAGGTGCTGGTATTCGCGCCGGAGTAGTGCCCGCCATTGTTGAGGTTGACCAGGTCTTTTTGCCACTGGTAGCTCAGCGGGGCGCTACCAGCCGCCTGCACGGTGAAGACGACAGACTCGCCGGCCGCAATGGACTGGCTGATCGGGTGTAGCGTGATGGCGGGCGGGAAGGGGCCTGCGCATTGCCGGTCCCCCGGAACACCGGCGCCGCTGACACAGCGGGTGAAAAGGGACACGTCGTCCGCGTCCACGTCGTCGTCGTCGTCCAGTTTGGCGCCCCGGCAGGCGGGTTCGGTTTGCGGCACGCTGGAGCCGCTGATGCAGACCTGGAAGAGGCCGAAGTCGGCTTGATCCACGTCTCCGTCCCCGTCCATATCCGCCGGGATGCCCGGGTCGGTCACGTTGACCAGCACGGTATCGGCGGCCTGCACGCTCATTGCGTCGGTGACGGTCAGGGTGTAAGTAGTGGTGACGGCGGGCGAGGCGGTGGGCTGGAGCGCCTCGGGATTGTCCAGTCCCTCTGCCGGTGACCATTCGATGAAGTACGGGGGGGTTCCACCGCTTACCATGCCTTCCAGGATAGCCCGGCCGCCGAGGTTGATTTCCTTGTCCGGTCCGGCGTTGACAACAAGAACCGGCGGGGCGCACGGATTGGAGTCACAGCTCGTGCCGTCGCCTTGATAGCTGCCGCCGGCGGTTGCACAACTGACCGACAGTATTTCACTGCACGTCTGATCCGGCAGGCAACAGGCCCCGGTTTGCGTCGGATCGAGAATGAGGCCGTTGCGCACCGAGATGTTGTCCACGAAGCTGTAACGGGCGGCATCGCTCAGGGGGTTGCCCATGGTCAGGCTGACGCGGTTGAATCCGCCGGTGTAGACGCGGGGGACGGTATGGGGGCCCCGCACGGTCGGGGTGTCGTCGGGGTTGGTAAGCTGAATGGTGACCGTGTGGGAGCGGATGATCATTTTGAAGGTCGTCAGTCCGCCAAAGGAGCTTTTCCACAAGCTGACGGGGTTGCCGTCAAGGTCGTACATCTGCTTGCTGTAGTGCCATCGGAGGCCGTCGAAGTAGCAGGCCGCGCCCATGGTGCCGGCGCTCAAGGCGGCAACCGGATCGCGGTTGACGGCCGTAAAAGAGCCTATCGCCAGGACGTTGTGAACCCGGTCCGCCCGCCAGGGGCCCTGGTCTCCGTTTCCCAGATCCGGATCCTCAGAGGTCATGCCTTGGCGAGGGGCCTGTTCGGCATCGAGCGAGAGTTCAACGTAGAAATTTGAACGGCTGCCGTACGTTTCACCGCGAAAGTCCACCGTGAATTCGAGCGTCAAAGGCTTGTCGTCGGTGCCGAAGAGAACTTTGCCCGTGCCGATACCCACGTTACCCTCTCCATAGGTGCCGGACATGTTCGGTTCGAGATTGGCCGTCATGCGGTACGACGTTTTTGTCGTGTTCATTGCGCCGCCGCCCGGTTCGAGGCCCGTGTTCGTCGCGAACGTTCCGCCGGTTGAGCCGGCGTAGGTATAGGTCAGGGGCCAACGGGCTTGCATTGACGACAGGTTCCAGGAGCCGATCTTCTTGTCGCCGGTCAACATGCCGTCGAAACGCTCGTCGAGTCGGCGGCCGCCAAGGGGGTCGGGATCGCACAGATCGCCGATGGTATCCTCGTCGTCGTCGGCCTGATCCGGGTTGTGCACGGTTGGGCAGTTGTCGCACAAATCGCCCACGCCGTCGCCGTCTGAATCGAGCTGGTCGGGATCATATACGCTGGGACACTTGTCACAGCGGTTGCCCCGGCCGTCGCCGTCTGAGTCGAGCTGGTCGGGGTTGTTCACGTCCGGGCAGTTGTCGCAGGCATTGCCGATGCCGTCGCCGTCTGAGTCAAGTTGGCTGAGATTGTGAACATACGGGCAGTTGTCCTGAGCGTTGAGGATGCCGTCGCCGTCGATATCCGCGTCGCAGGCATCGCCCAGACTATCACCGTCCGTGTTGGCCTGATCAGGATTGTGAACGTTGGGGCAGTTGTCACAGGAGTCGCCCACACCGTCACCGTCCGAGTCGGGCGGGACCGGCATGACAAGCAGCAGGGCCTGGCCTTGGACGATTGCCTCGGCCAACTGTTGCCGGTAGCCGTAGAGGACTGCCGGGTCACGGGTGTAGGCCGAGGTTGACAGGCCTGCAACCACCTCGGCGGGCACGGCGAGCAGTGCCCGGGCCGACTGCACGTAGGCATCGACCTCGGGTGTTGACGGGCAGCGTCCCAGCTTGCCGGCGATGTCCTTGAGCAAGACCAGGTACTCGTAATCCTCGAGACCATCGCGGATGTTTTGGGAACGGATGGACGGCAGCGGCCCGACATTCACCGGTCCGGGGTAGTAAAGACATCCGTCGGCGTCGGTGAAACCGTTGTACTTCTCGCTGTAGAGAGTACGGGCATCCCAATTGGTGTAGGGTCCGCTTTCGATCAGTCCGTTCTTGCTCATGAGCCCGGCAGCGTACAGACCGTGGCCGTAGTTGGTCACCGCATAGTAGAGGAAACCGCCGGGGTTGTACTTGAAAGTCATCGCCCCCATCAGCAGACGGGCCTCGATGAAGGGGTATTCGAGCAGCCAGTTGGCCCCCGTCGGGTGACGCGGATATTCGGCGACATACCACCACATGTCCTTGCCTTCGGCCCGCAACGCCTGTGCCGCCGTGCGGTTGTAGGTGACGGTGCCGGGAACCCAGATGTCCACGACGTCTCTCAGGAAAGAGGTGGTCGGAGAGGTGCCGAAACTGGAATCATAGGCTGTGGTCATCGTGCGGAGACCGGGGTAATCAGAGTGGATACCGGAAAAGGTTGTGTACATCTCCTGGAACTTGTCCGACGGCGCTTCGTCGTAGCCGTAGACGTATGTCTCGTTCAGTCGTCCCAGACTGATGAAGTAGTTGTACAGGGTCGCCAGACCGCTCGCGCTTTGCGTGGGTACCTTGCTGAGGCAGAAGGCATTGTTCAGGTTGAGCCAGGGCGTGAACCAGCCGGGGGACTTCGGCGCGGCATTGTAGATCTCCGTCACGCTCATTCGATGGGCTTGTTGCATCTGGTAATACTGGTTCTGAATCGTGCCTGACCAACTGCCCCCGTAGATCCAGCTTGCCTGCCAGAGGCTGTCCATGGAGAAGGCCGTCGGCAGTGAGGACCGGGCCGGAAGGGTGAAATTCCAGACCCGCACGTTGAGCGACAGGGTTACGGGCGTCTGGCCGGCGGCGGAGACGGTAACTGTGGCCGTGTAGTCGCCTGGCGGCGTGGTGTTGGTGGTGGCGACGTTGACCCAAAACGCCACGCGGTCGCCGGCATTGATGTTGCACGTGTTTTTGAAAGTCAGTAGGGGGTCGGGCCACCAGCCGCCGCTGTCGGTGAGGTTGTAGTTGACCAGGTAGGGAGGGTACTCGATATAGAGGTCAGACCGGGGTTGGGCGGCACCCTTCACGTGGCCGACGAGCCAGACGCTCACCTGCCCATTGAAGGCGCCTTGGCCGCTGGTTGGCTGGAGCGACGATACGGTGACGCTCGCATTGGTGACGTTCTGGTCGGGGATGACGACGACCTGGAAGGCCTCATGTTCCGCTCGGGCCAGCGCCAGGCTGTAGGTGCTGGCGAACGTTCCCTCATAAGGCTCGAAGGGCCAGCCCTTGTGTTGGCCTGCGATCATCACCTTGTGCATGGGGGAAGAGACCCCGACGGTCAAAGCGGCTTGGCTGATCGGCGCGATGCACAGGATCCCTGACATCGCTGCCACAACAAATCGATGCGTTTGCATAACCCCCCCAACCGATCAATCAGTTATCTGGTTGGTATGGAATCCGCAACACGGCCACATGGCCCCGCGTATCCGGGAATCCCCCCGGACCGCCTTGGCCGGCAACGGTTCCGGACGGCGTTTCCCCATTTTATGGCGTTGCCCCCTCTCGCGCCCACCCGTTTTTCCTGCGAACCGCAGGGGGGCCATGTTGGCTTGGCCGGAGGGTACGCCGGACAGGTACGGTCGCGGTTCCGAAAGTGAAGAGCCGCCTCAAGTGCCACGGGCCGCGCGTGCGGTCCGGTCGAAGGGGGCTATTGACAGGAAGAAAACTATAAGGAGGATACCCCATATTCCGATAATAGGACTTTCGGCCGGGCGCGATCCGCTCTGCCGAGGTCGTTCGAGGAAAGGGGACTGCTGTGAAGTGGCGTCGCATGTTGTTGGCAGGCGCACTGGTGGGAGTGACCGTTTGGTGTCTGGGTCAGGTTCAGCAGGTTCACAGCGAGCAAGTGGGCCTCAGTCGCCCCGAGCCGCGGATTCAGGCCGCTGAGACGTCTGAAGGCTCCGTTGTTGAAGCGCTGCAGTCGGCATCGTCCCGTCGAGGCACGCCGCGATGACCTCTCTGCGGCGAACTGCCTGGGGCTGCCTGCATAACAAAGGGTAAGCCCGAGCTCCGTCATATCATGGTTCTGGGACCCAGAGGTACATGAATTGTGGCTCGGGTCGGACCCATGTCGGGGGCACGGTCACGTTGATCAGATTGACCTGAGGCTGGGCCGGAGGCGACTCGGCGTAAATGTTGGGTTTCCAGTTGAGCGGCCGGTGGTAGGTAACCACCTTCACCTTCTTGAGTCCAACCTGTTCCTTCACGCCGGCAACGGCGTCGCGAAGCGTTCCGATCTCGTCGATCAGTCCGAGCTCAAGAGCCTGCTGCGCGGACCAGACCCGCCCGTCGGCGATCGTTCGCACTTGCTCTTCGGTCAACTTGGGCCGGCCGTCGGCGACGACCTTGACGAAGCGGTCGTAGAACTGATCGACCAGGGACTGAAACACCTCGCGTTCTTCCGGCCTCATCTCGCGGAGCGGCGAACCCGCATCCTTCATTTTTCCAGACGTGATCGCGTCAGCTTTCACACCGATCTTGCTCATCGTGCCGGCGAAGTTGATCATCTGCATGATGACGCCGATGCTTCCGGTTACGGTGGTCGGGTGGGCAACGATGCGGTCGGCGCCGCAGGCGACATAGTAACCTCCGCTTGCGGCGACGTCGGAAAGTACCGCGACCACGGGACGCTTGCCCTTGGTTTCCTTCTTGAATCGCAGCACTTCGGAGTACATGATGTCGCTGGCGGTCACGCTGCCGCCGGGGCTGTTGATTCGCAGGATGAGCGCTTTAACGGACTTATCCTTGGCCGCCTTGTCGAGTTTCTCGATCAGCAGCGAGACGGGATGCTCGCCGTCGCTGAAAAGGCCGCTCTGCTGGCGGTTCATGATGATCCCGTCGACGTCGATGAGGGCGATCTTGGGAGTCAACAAACCGCCCTCGTCCAATACCACGGACTCTTCCAGCGTCCGGTCGGCCGGAACGGGAGTGATCTTGAACGACTGTGGGCCGCAGCCGGTCATGGCGGCGAGGGACAGCGTGAAGAGCGTCAGGACAACAGCTCGGACGTTGTGATTGTGGTTCATTACGGGCTATACTCCTCCATGAAATCGGCGGTGGAGAACGTCGGTTCTGCCGGTCGATATTGTAGAGCCTGCGCGGTTGGCGAGCCAGTATCCCGGAGGGAGGCTGTCTGTGCGGATGAGCGATGACGAATTCGAGCTGGTGGTCGACGAGGCGATCCAATCGATTCCGGAAGGGTTTCACCGCTATCTTCAGGACATCGCGGTAGATATCGAGGAGATGCCCGATGAGGATACCTGCCGCGAGATGGGCATTGGGGATCCCCGTTCGCTGCTCGGCTTGTATCGGGGGACACCGCTGACGGAGCGGCATGTGGAGGATCCCTATCGCTATCCCGAGCGAATCGTCATCTACAAACAAAACATCGAGCGGATGTGCAAGGATCGCAGGCGTATGATCCGTCAGATCCGCAAGACCGTTCTGCACGAGGTCGGTCATCACTTCGGTCTGGATGAGCGCCAGCTTCGCGAACTGGGGTACGATTGACGTCGATTGGGGTGCCGCCCCATGCCGGTGTGCCGGTCGCGACTTCGGGTATTGCTCTCAGGGCGGGTCCGACGATCCTGTCCGGCCGTCGCTTGCGAGAATGGATCTGCCACAAAGCTCAATCGCCTTGCCCTGTACGTCATGGCCGGCTGGTACGTCTCCCCCGGATGCTCCTCGATCCGATTCGTCGGCGTCTGGTACGTCAAGGTTGCCCGGGCGGGCGGCGGACGGAGAGCGTCGGCGACCACCATGTAGTTGATCATGAGCATCTCATACAGGTGGTCGTATCGGGATCGGGCGGCGGCGCGCCGGAATGGCTGCCTGTCCCCGCCTTCGCACGGTGAGCTCGCCTCAACTGTCGGGGGGGAACGCCCACTCGGTTTCGGTCCAGGAGCAGAGTAGGATGGGAAGAGATGTGCTTTCGCTCTGTCGCCGGCTCATTGCCCGTGTGAGAGCGATCGGTCTTCAGTCGTGACCCGACTGGCAGGGGATCACAGGCGCGTTGATGCACGCAAAAGGACGACGGCTTGCGCCGGTGCTCGTTTTCGCCATGTTGGCAGGCGCAAGCGGCTACATCTGGTGGCTGACCAGCCCGCGCGAGTTCCGAGGCAAGTTGCTGCACGGACCGGGCATGGCCGGAATTCCGGAGGACCCGCCCCCTCTGGCCTACTTGGTCATGGCGGATGGAAGCCACGAGTTGGACATACCTCGACACATGGCGGATCGGGATTTCCGTCGGCGGTTGATGGAAATGGACGGCAAGCAAGTGATCGTGCGGGGAAAACGGGCGATTCGCCGTACCATGTTAAGGAGACACCGGGCCATCCGCGTTCTGGATTTGAGATTGTGCGAATAGACCGGAATCGTTCAGTGATCAACGAAAGGAGACCGGCTGGTGGACGTTCTGGGGATGACGTTTGACGAGGTTCGGTCGGCGGTTGGTGCCCGGGTGCACGAGATCAAGGCGCTGCGGGCCGAGTACCGCGCGGCGCTGGCGGGCCATGGGGGTGATCGGATGCGGGCCGACCTGCTGCCGGTAGTCCGACAAACCGAGGACGGCGATTTAATCAAGTTCGTGCAACGCACGCACGACGGCTTGGAGACCGAGAGCGTCATGGTTCCCATGCGGCGGCACGGGAGGGAATGGAAGTCGCTGTGCGTCTCATCGCAAATCGGTTGCGCCCGCGGTTGCGTGTTCTGCGAGACGGGCCAGATGGGTCTGGTGCGTAATCTGTCGGTGTCCGAGATTGTCGGGCAGGTGGTCGCGGTGAGAACCCACTTCGGGCAGAAGGTCCGCAACATCGTCTTCATGGGCATGGGCGAGCCATTTGACAACTTCGACAATGTGGTCCGGGCCGTTGCAGTGCTGAACGATCCGGCAGGGCTGTCGATTTCCTGTGAGCGGATCGCGATCTCCACCGTCGGGCGAACCGAGGGGATCAGACGATTGGCTGCAATGGGCCGGCGTCGGATCAATCTGGCGATTTCGCTCAATGCTCCGAACGATGAAATCCGCTCGCGAATCATGCCGGTGAACCGACTCGAACCCATGGACAAGCTTCGCGAGGTCCTGTTGGCCTACCCGTTGCGTAGGTGCCAGTTTCTCATGATCGAGTATGTATTGATCCCTGGCGTCAACGATCAGCGCGAACATGCTCTTCAACTGGCGGAGTACCTTCGACCGCTCAAGTGCGTCGTCAACGTCATTCCGTACAACCCGCGGCACGAGTCGCCCTGGCCGGCACCTGATGAGCAGATCGTCAGGCAGTTCATTGTCTGGCTCAAGGAAGAAGGGCAGGTCGTGAAACGGCGCCTCACCAAGGGCCGCGAACACATGGCTGCGTGCGGACAGCTCGGGAACCGCGAAATGGTCCGTGGCCGGCGCGGCTAGCGCCCTCATCATGCCGGCCGGGGTCCCCCTCGATGGCCGATAATCCATCAACGGACTGGCCCGGGACAGGTACAGCGCTGCAGCAAGGCGATCATAAAACCTTTAAGGAGAATAACTAATGTCGTTATCGGCCCAGCGACCCCAAAAGCTAGGTTTTTTTCGGAATGCCCCTTGCAAAACGGGGAGGGCTGCCATACCATGAAGCACTGGAAAAGCTACGGCGGAGTCGTCGTAGCGTGGGGAATTGCAGGGGTAAAGCATAGGAGCGTGGAAAATGCACACGTCTACGAGTCGACTCGGTTTTGTATCTGCGCTTGTTGTTTTGGTTTGTGGCGTGCCCATGGCCTCGGGTGCGTTTTTGCCGGTCGGCGGGACCCTGTACCCGGCACCGCTGGAACTGGACCCACTGCCGGGCCTTGTCCTGTTCACCACTGGTCCGCTGCCGTTTGTAGGCGGTGCATTCAGCGGCGCGCTTGAGTCGGTGGTGATTGCCGGTGATCCCACGAATCCGTGGGGCGGGCTCACCTTTGCCTACATGGTGAGCAACAATGCGGGCAGCACAAACGACATCGGTCGTCTTACCGTCATTGATTACACGGGTTGGCAGACCGATGCGAGTTATCAGGCGCCAGGAACGTCAATGCCCCCACTGCCTTTGGGCGGCGCGGTACCTCCGGCGTATATCAATCGTTCGACGCCGGATGTGGTCGGTTTCAGTTTCGCGGGCTTCCCGCTCGGCCCGGGTGTACTGAGACCGGGCATGAGCAGCACGTGGCTCGTCGTCCAGACGGACGCCCCGAGATGGGTCCATACTACGGCGTACGTCATTGATGGTTCGATCGCCAGCGTTCCCAGCGTTGGACCGATCCCCGAACCCGCCGCGCTGGCCCTTCTGGGGCTCGGCACGGCTTTCGTGCTCCGTCGGCGCAGGCACGCCTGATTTTTGCCGACATTCGTAAAGGTTATTCAGCCGCCGCCCCCAGGGGTGGCGGCTTTTTTTTCGATGTACGGCTTCGTCGAGGAAAAAGGAGTGAACGGTTCATACGGAAAAAGGCCCAACCCGGTGAAGGTGTACCCTGCCCAGGGCGAGAGTGGCGGGTGGCGCCCGCTACAGGTCGCGCGGCTTCTTCCAGACGCCCCAAACGGTCTCGACGCGGCCTGGGGGGTGAGGTATCATACCAGGGTGCAGCGTAGGGCTCTCTAAGGCGGAGGGACGGGTTCATCGTTTGGTCGGCAAGATGCCTGTCCCGCGCGACGATTGCCTCTACGCTGCCGTTTAGCGTTCAGTCATCCTGACGAGGAGACCCCGGGACCATCTACCGGGCAGGAGGGAAAGATCATGAAGAAGCCATCCCTGTTTGCAGCCGCATCAGCCATCATCGTGGTCACGATTCTTGCCGTTCCGGCGCCCATGCTCGCGGCACCCTTGCTACCGGGCGGGATGCTGTATCCTGTCCCGGGCGAGCCGGACCCTGTCGGCGGTGAGGTCATTGCCGGCGCGGTCGCGGTGCCTCTTGTAGCGGCCACCTTCAGCGGCAGCGCGACCACGATGGTCATTGCCGGAGACGCTTCAAATCCTCTCGGCGGGCTCACATTTACTTACCAGGTGACCAACCATCCCGGCAGCGCCAACGTGATCACTCAGTTGGGGCTGGTTGGCTTTGCCGGATTGATGGTGGACGCGAGCTACCAGGTACCCGGCGAGGGCAGACCGCCGGCGAGTATCAGCTTGTCCAGCACCGGGGACGGAATCTTCTTTACATTCCTGGCCGGAATTGGTCCTGGGGCACTCGACCCGGGGAGCAGCAGCGCCGTGCTCGTGTTGCAGACGAATGCGTCGAATTACTGCAGGACGAAGCTCTCGGCCATCGACGGTTCCGTGGGCGAGGCGGCGAGTTACGCCCCTGCCGTGGCGGCGGACTTCGATCACAGTGGCTTGGTGGATTCGACCGATTTCGAAATCTTTGATGCGTGTGCGACCGGTCCCGGCGTGCCATATCGTCCGGGGCATCTTCCGCCGGACTGCATCCTCACGCCGGACGCCCAGGACAAGATTGCGGCCGATTTCGACGCCGACGGGGATGTCGACCAATCCGACTTCGGTCTGTTCCAGCAATACCTGAATGCCCCTCAAGCGCCGGAACCGTCGGATCGCCCAGAGTAAGGAATCGAGCCGCCGATCTTCCGGGCGGCGGCGGAGCCGTGCCGGATGCCGACAAGTCGAGCGGCAGGTCCGAGTCGCGGGCTGCGCGGCGAAGGTACGGCGTCTTACCGCGTCCGTGTTCGCCCGATGCGAGGGGCGTTTCCGGTCGGTCAGTTGTGCGCCGGCGGGCAGCCTTCCCGTGGGACGCCGCAGCTTCGGCTGCAACGGCCGAAAGCCGCCGAAGGCAGCCACCGAATTGGCAAGAGTCGGCAACCCGAAAAGGACGCTGGAAAGCCTCGATTCCCCGGCGCCTAGGCCTCTTCGATCTGAGTCTCGGCAGCGGGTATAGCCCTATGCCGTTCGACGTGAGCCGGCTGGTCTACGTTCGGACCAGTTCGTCTTGGTGATGAGCCTTGGCGACGGCGTCGGCCAGCTTATCGAGCTGCGCAAAAGTCTCCGCCGTCGGCATTCCTTTGTGCAATACCGTTCCGAGCACCTCGACCTTCAGGTTTGGAATAAGGCCGGTGATCTGTTCGATCGCCTTGCTGCTCCAGCCGTAGGAGCCGATGATTGCGGCATACTTGAGCTTGGGGCGAAGCAGATCGGTCAGATGCGCGGCGTAGTGGACGGCGGGGTGTGGGCCGACGTGCACGGTCGGCGTGCCCACGATCAACGTAGCCGCATCCACCAGGGCGATTGCCAACTTGCCAATGTCGGCGACTGCCAGATCGAAAACATGGACAGTGACGCCGCGATCTGCCAGGGCGGCGACGAGGTGTTTGGCCATTGCTGCCGTACTTCCGTGCATGCTGACATAGGGCAGGACAACCTCGTTCTTCATTGTCGGTGACACCCAATCCTGATAGGCCTCGATAATGAACTCGGGCTTGTCATAGACCGGGCCGTGGCTCGGGGCGATCTTGCGAAAATCGAGGGCACGGATCTTCTCCAGGTTCCGGGTGATCACTTTGCGGAAGGGCATCATGATTTCCGCGTAGTAGCGTTTGGCGGCCTCGTAGACGCGTGCCTGGTCGGTGACATACAGGTCGGTAGTCGCCAGGTGCGAGCCGAAAAAGTCGCAGGAGAACAGGCATTTATCCTCGGGAATGTAGGTGCAGATCGTTTCGGGCCAATGGACCCAGGGTGTCTCGACGAATTGCAGCGTTTTTCCGCCCAGGTCGATGGTCTGGCCGTCGGTGACCGTCCGGATATGTTCGTCTGGCACGTGCAGATGGGTGGTCAGGAGATCTCGCGCCTTGGTGCTGCAGACCAGTGTGGCGTTGGGAAATCGCTTGAGCACGACGGGTATGGCGCCCGAATGGTCCTGCTCGGAATGCTGCGAGATCACGTAATCGAGGTGCCCCAGGCCTTCGAGCTCTCTCATCAGCTCTTCCTGGAGGGCCGGGTCGGCGCTGTCGATCAACGCGGTCGCGCTGTTGCCCCGTACCAGATAAGCGTTGTAGCTGGTGCCGTCAGGCAGGGGAATCAATGAGTCGAACAGCCGCCGCTCCCAGTGAACCATCGCGATGCAATGGATGCCGTTGCCGATTTCTCGCGCGTGCATGTTTTCTGTCCCTTTTCGGTTCGCTTGCGTCTCCAATATGGCCTGCCTGTTGTCGACTCATGCCGCCCGCGGCCGGGCCGTACGAGAAACGCCGGGGGCAGGAGGCGATCGCGGCAAGCCCGTTTTTCGGCTGTTCGTCGGCCTACTTATGATAGACCCCATTTGGGCCGTTGGTCACAATGGTTTTCATGCTGCCGGCCGTTGGGCAGCGTTAGCCCGCGCCCCCACCGGTTTTCGACCGAAGGGGAGTATACTGAAATCCGTGTCTTTCGGACAGGAAGGCATACCAGAAGAGCGGCCGGCGGGGGGGCGCGGTTCGCGAGGTTGCCGATTCCCGGGTATCTATTAGCATAGGGTGCGGAAGTCCATCTGCGCTTGTTCAACAAGGAGACACGACCATGCGCGTATCAACTGCGACACGGCTGCTCATTATTGGGTCAACCCTGTCAGGAGCTGTCTTCGGGGCGGAGGTCAAGCGGGTGGCACCGGAGGACTTCGCCATCCTGCCCTGGGGCGGCACGAAGCCCGACCCGGCGGTGCTGAAAGAGATTGCCGACTGCGGATTCAACTTGGCCGGGTTCGTGCCCCCCGAGGGGCTCGATGCGGTCCAGGCGGCGGGGCTCAAGTGCATTGTCTCCGGGCACAACACGCACGTGGGCGATGCCGAGGCCAAACTGGATGAAGACGAGATTGCCAGACGCGTCGAACCGCTGGTCAAGCAGGTGGGCAAGCATCCGGCCCTGTTCGGGTATTACCTGCGCGATGAGCCGACGGCCCATGCGTTTCCCGGTTTGGCCAATTGGGTGGCCGTTTATCGCAAGGTCGATCCGGACGCTCGTTGTTACATCAACCTTTTTCCAAACGTTGCCTCGATCCCCCAGTTGGGGGTCAATACCTACGACGAGTACGTGGAATCGTTCGTCACCATCGTCAAGCCCGGTTTTATCAGCTATGACCACTACGCGCTGATGGACGACGGTTCGTTGAAGGACGGCTATTTTCAGAACCTTGAGTCGGTGCGAAGGATCGCCCAGAAGTACAACCTGCCGTTCTGGAACATCGTTCTCTCGAACGCGCACTTCCACTACGCCGAGCCGAGCGAAAACGGCCTGCGGTTTCAGGCTTACACGACGCTTGCCTACGGCGCCCGAGGCATCAGCTATTTCACCTACTTCGCCCCGCCCACGGGCAACTACCGTCTTGCGCCGATCGATCAGTTTGGGCATAAGACGGCGACGTGGGACATGCTGCGGAACGTCAATCTGCAGATTCATCAGCTTGCCCCAACGTACATCAAGCTGAAGAGCGTCAATGTCTTTCATCATCCCGACGTGCCGAAGGGGTGCCAGGACCTCACAAGCAGCAAGTTCATTCAGGAAGTGAGCGGCGGGAGATTCGTGGTGGGCGAGTTTGAGGGCCCGGGTGGCCGGTCGTTCGTGATGGTGGTCAACAAGGACCTTCACAAATCGACCAGTTTCACGATCAGGTTCAAGCAGGCCGGTCGGATCATGCAGGTCAATTCCTACTCCGGCGGGCTGCACCCCTGGGCCGGTGAAAACAACTGGCTGGCACCCGGTCAGGGCATGTTGTTGAGCCTGGAGCAATAGAACCTTACGGCCGGAAACCTGTGTGGGTTGCGCGCGTGTTTCCGGATCGCAGTGCGCTTGGATTGCGGCCCGCAAAATGGCGGTTCGCCTCAGGGTCTGAGGTTGATGCATCGCGGCGTTGGTTCATCGTGAGCGGAGAACTGGTCGTTGAGATACTCCACGAAAGGTTTGGCGGCGATTTGTGCGTTTGCAGCGGCGGGTTGTGTGGACAAGGTGCCCGTGGCGAACGTTCCCCCCGGTGTCCGACCGTCGGTCCCGGATCCCGCGGCGTCCCGGCCGTCGGTGCTGCTGGAGGCCGCGCCGGGTGAATGGGTCAGCCTTTTCGACGGCAAGACGCTGAGTGGGTGGCGTGTTCTGACCGAGAAGGCGTTTGTGGGCCACAAGGAAGTTCGCGTGGATAACGGTACGATCGTGATGGAACGCGGCCAGTTGCAGACGGGTATCGGCTGGGATGGTGCCTTTCCGAGCGAGAACTACGAGGTTTGGTTGGAGGCCATGCGAACCGACGGGCACGATTTCTTCTGCGGGATGACTTTTCCGGTCGGTCAGGAGCCGTGCACGCTGATTATCGGG
The DNA here is from genome assembly GCA_035384605.1 of Phycisphaerae bacterium. Taxonomy (NCBI): domain Bacteria; kingdom Pseudomonadati; phylum Planctomycetota; class Phycisphaerae; species Phycisphaerae bacterium. Next base: position 25,576 of record DAOOIV010000045.1, on the reverse strand, counting down.
GGCTGGGGTGGTTCGGTGGTAGGGTTGTCGAACGTCGACCACATGCCCGCGGCCGAGAACATGACCACCAACAGCATGTCGTTTGAGAGCAACCGATGGTATGTCATCCACTTGCGGGTCACGACGAAGAAGATCGACGTTTGGATCGACGATCAGCACATGATCAGCCTGGAGCGGGAAGGTCGCAGCTTCAGCGTTTGGTGGGAGCAAGAGGCGGCCCGGCCCTTCGGGATTGCCAATTGGGATACTGGAAGCGCCCTCCGGCACATACGCTTCCGGCGGCTGGCAAATTGAAAGCCCGTCACCCAGATTGTGCGGCCTTTTCGGTGTCATCCGTGCCGTGTTATCGGACGCGCGGACAAGCCATACGGGTGTCCTGGGGGTCAGCTTTCGAAGATGTGGTAAATACCCCCCATGTTCTGGCCGAATCTTGAAGTACCGTCAGCGTTGCTTTCGCCGTTGTCGTCCTGTCTGAGGGCGACTGGCAGGCGGTGGTCTCCGGTTACCGATGAGCAGGCCGAGCCGCTGGGTTGATGGCAAGCGTCGATTTCCGCCGGGGGGCGCGACCCACGCTCTTATTCTTTGAGGGCCCCCCGCAGCCAGGGGTTGAAGGACTGAAAAAGACGCGGAGGCGGGTTATCAGGAAGTTGACCGTTCATTCAGGCGTCTTCGGCGGCCGGCCGATTTGCCTTGAGATCGCTTTTCAGGCGTGGGGCTGACTTGCGGCCCTTGAGCGAGGTCGTGGGCTCAACGAAGCGCGTAAGTTGTTCCGATCATAGCAAAGGTTCAGGACTGCAAGCGAGATCCTATTGGCCCGGGCCATGGATGAGACTCAGATACAGACGACCGTGGATGCGCGGGATGCCGAGATCCTGGAGATGCTCCTGGAGGTGGATGAACAGGCGAGCCGCGAGGACTCCCGCTGGGCTGAGAAGAGGGCCCATGTGCGCAAGACGGCGCGCATCCCGTGCGAAGTCAGGTTTATCGGCCCCGACGGCGAGTCGGTGCTCTACACCGTGGGAAGAACGCGTGAGGTTGCCGCGGGTGGCTTGAGCTTCTTGAGCCGTCAGCATTTTGCCCGGCGTTGCGGTATTCTGGTCAGCCTTTCGCTCAGCGGCGGCAAGATCCGTTCTCTTTCAGCAAAAGTGGTCTATTCGCGCTGGCTGCGGGAAGGATGGTACCTGACCGGCGTTCAGTTTGGTGCTGCAGAAGACCCGCGGCTTGATCCTCGGAACTACAACCAGGTCGTTGTCCAGGAAGCTCGCTACGGCGATGAAAAGGACTCGGTCGAGGACGACGACAAGGTCCCGTCGCGTCAACGAGTGCTGCAGTTTCTGGCGATGGTTTCGGCCGCTCACCGGCGAACGAAGAGTATGGTCGCCAAGGTCGTCATGGCCTCGATGTCTTCGGATCACGTTGTTCGTCGCGCGTGCATTCCCGTTTTGCAGAGCATGGCCGGCAGGGAAGGTTTGACTTGTCTTGTCTCCATGCTGCGGGATAGTAACCCAGAGATTCAGGGCGAGGCGGCCGAGGCGCTGGGGATGATGGGGCATCCGGAGGCCCTGGAACCGCTGCAACAGCTTCTGCATCATCAGGACGACGCCGTTGCCGTCCGCGCCGCCGAAGCCCTGGCCCGGTTGGGTAGCTGGAGCTGCAAGCACGTGATCTTGCGCCTGCTGATTCTGGAAGGGCCGGTCAGTCGTCGCGCAGCCCGGGCGCTGGGCCTGTTGGTGGGACGCGATTTCCGTCCCAACGCGGAAGGCGTTGAGCAGGCACGCAAGTATGCCCAGGAGCACGATCTCTGATCGCCTCGCCTCGTTCATAGGCGGATCAAGGGTTTCCTTACCTTGGAACCTTACGGCCAGACATCTGTGCGGCTTGCGCGCATGTCTCTGGATCGCAGATCGCTTGGGTTACGGCCCGCGAAAAGGCGGTCCGCCTCAGGTGTTCATTTCTGCCACCCGCTTGCTGTTTGAGAGAGGTTCGAGTATCTGTCTCACATCCATCGTGTGATAGCGGTCTCGCGTCCGGCGGGTGACGGCCCGGCGTGAGCTTCTCGGCACGACTGTACCGCTGCAACGAGCGCTGTCGGCGCACCGATGGTCGGCAAGGAGGCACCGATGATGAAGGTTGGCCTGATGGGCCTTGGGAGGGGCGGGCAGATCGTGGCCGAGGCGCTTTTGTCAAGCTCCTGGTGTCAACTGGCCGCGGTGGCAAGCAGGAAATCGCATCGGATTGACCGGTTCGTCGAAAGGCACCCGGAGATCACGGCCTACGACGACTTCCGGTCGCTCATTGTCGAGAATCCGCTGGATGCGCTTTTCGTGGCAGTTCCTCCCTTTCTTCGCGGGAAGTATCTGACGCTGGCGGCTGAGCATCGCTGCCCGGTCTGGATGCTTTCACCGGCGGCGCGGCGGTTCGACGAGTCGGTCGAGATCATGGAACGGTTCGAAAAGGCGAGGTGTCCGATCGTGGTGTCGCGGAGTTGGGGGATGGAGCCGTCGCTGCAGCCGGACGCGGTCGGCCTGGATCGGCTGGGACGCTTCTTCCTCGCGGTGGGCGGGGTGTATCTCTGCACTGGTGAGGACCTTGACTGGCGGGGAGACTCGGTCCGGGCTGGCGGCGGTGTGCTGCTGGACCGCGGTTACGAGCTGTTGGACACCGTGGTGAAAGTAATGGGGTTACCAGCGACGGTGTATGCGGCCGCCAAGGGCGTATCGCGGCCTGGAACCCGGTTTCCCTATGACACCGAGGATACGGCGGCGCTGATCTGTCAGTTCTCCGGCGGAGCGGTGGCGGCGGTGACCGCTTGCTGGACCTCCGGACCCGAGCGGTGTGAAATCGAGTTTTTCGGGACCGGCGGGACGCTTCGTATCGATTCGCGGTGCGTGCTGTGTCGCGACCGGGCTGGGGAGAGAACGCTGGCAGAGCTGCCGCGGGCCGCCAATCCGTTGCTCGCCTCGGTCGAAGATTTTTTGTCCTCTCTCAAGAGCAAGTCGGAGCACTTCCGGTCTTCGATTCGCGACCACCTGGCGACCATGGCCGTGATCCAGGCGGCGTACTTGTCCGCGAGGACGGGCCAGCCCGAAAGCCCGGGTGCCATTCTCAGAATGCATGACGTTAACCCCCGCATTGTCCACCGCGACGCCGGGGAATGAAGAACGGCGAACGCGTAATTGAGGATGGGGCTTGTTCCGTCGCGATCGGCGAAATGCGCCGGCACACGGCTTGGTCCGCGAGCGCGACCCTTGGATGCTTGCACAACTGAGGGGTTATTTCTCCCACACCGCGATAGCGGCGCAGGTTACGCCGTTGCCTGCCTGGGGACTGGCGGCCTGATGATAGGTCAGCAGTTCAGGTCGGGCGCCGCGCAGGGCGGTCATCATGGCGTAGATGCAGCCCGCGCTGCACACGCGGGTGTCGTTCTCACGGGACTTGAGCACGCTGACGAAGGCCTCGCATCCCTGGTTGATCAAGGCGTCGAGTGCCTCCCGGTCTTTTTGCTCGACCTCTTGGAGGAAGGCGGCGTCGAGATCCCGCTCGTCTCCGAACTGCCCGCCAACGTGGCTGAGGTCCGCCCCGGCCACGATCAGGGTAGGCGTGCGATCCGCCCGGATCAACTCGCCGATAGCCTCACCCAGATCGCGGAGGTCTACTCCCTTGCCGTCGTACGGGGCCGTGCCGGTCGGTCCGCAGACGTCCGGGCAGAGTACCGGAACAATCTCGAACTGCTCGGGGCGGAGCAGGTGTTGGAGGATCAGCAACTGCAACTCGACGGAGTGCTCTCTCTGATGGTCGAACTCGTGCTCGCAGAGGCTGGTCCCGAGTTTGTTTTCGAGAGCTTCGATGAACGCGCGGTCTGTCCCGGTGGTTCCGAGCGGGGTCTGAAAATCCTTTCGTGTGGCCACGGCTGATGAGGCTTGGCCGAAATGGTTGGTTCCCAGGATGATTACCCGTCGGGGCGGCTGTGTGGCGGCCAGCATCCGGTATGCCCTGGAATAGGCCGGCGCCCCCCGCGGGTAGTCCAGGTGAGGTGCGACCAGACCGAGCAGCCTGCGGTTGGACCTGGCCGGCATATCCTGGCCGTCGAACAGCATCTTCTGGATGACGGTCCCCATCTGGCCCGGTGGGGCCCCGAAGGACTCCTCGCTGCCCGAGATGCGTGCCGGGGCGGCTCGATAGGCTTCGACCAAGGAGTTGAAATAAGCCTCGAAGGCGGGGCTGTCGAGGAAATGGGCCTCATCGAGTTGTCGGACCATGTCTTCAAGCTGCTGCCGGGGCAGGATCTGGAGGGTGTGGCGGGCAAAGATCTCCTGGATGTCCAGCAGGCCGTGTTCGCCGTCCATGAGCGACAGTATGAACATGGCGACCGGGGACAGGGTAATCAGGCCTGGTGCCAAGCCGCAGGGGTCGCGGATGACATAGAGCGGGCCGCGAGCGTCGTCGCTCACAGGAAAGGCTTCGACGCGCCTGAGCTTGGGTTTATCGGGCAGCGTTGTCATTGGCATGGTTCCCCCTATGTGTGCGGCCGGGTGGGCGAGTTGCCCCCAAGGGCCAGTGCTCCCAGGATACCACAAAGCTGCCAGATGCCCCAGACAGGGGCAGGGAAGCAAGCCGCGGGGCCCCCGCCTCCCTGTTTCAGTCGCCGGCCAGGTTGATGCCCTTGGCCCGGCCGCGGTATCATACGCAATCTTATGCAGGGAACGGACGAGTCCCAATCCGATGTATCTGCGCTGAGGCCGGCTTGGCTGGTTGCTCTCGTGCTGGTGGCTGGCACGCTTTCAACGCGTGCGTGGGCCATGCCGATCGAGAACGACTCCGCGAAAACCGGTTCGTCCCGGTCTGATTCCACGACCAGGTCCAGCGACTCCCGACCGGAATCGGAGAACCGCCAAAGGTTTGAAATCGCGCCGCAGGCGGACGTCTGGCACGGCGTCGCGGCACGCCCGCCGGTGGAGCGGCCGATCGGCGCTTCCGGGCATCTTTCCACGGTTGACTTCTGCCAAGCCCCGTGCCGTCGCGGAGCGACGATCCTGTGGATCGAGCCGGCACCGGGGGGTTCGCCGAGACAGCGCTGTCGACTTATCTGTCGTGAATCCCATGCACCTCCTTTCATGGGGTAGATGACGCTTGGTGAGGGCAAGTCATCGCCCGTGGAATCATCTTCCCGTGTACTTGCAGCCGCCTCGCCGTGGTTCGGAATGACTGGACTTATCACAAAGAAATGCCGTTAGTGGACAGGTGAATGAGACGAGGACATCCGGCGACGGATGCCATTGCGATTCTGAGGTAATTGTCATGGGCGAGAAGAATCTGTGGTCGAAAGTCGGCCTGATCGTGATTTTTGCCGGCCTGTCGTTGTGGCAGACCTACCCTTTTACGACGGAACAGCTCAAGCCGGGCATCGACCTGGGCGGCGGGCACAGTCTGCTGTTTGAGATCGATGACACAGGGGACAGCAGTTACGACCTTGCCAAGCGGGTGATGAACGTGCTCAAGAACCGCGTGGACCCGCAAGGGAACCGGAACCTCATCTGGCGGCCGATCGGGCGCAACCGCCTTGAAATCCAAATCCCGAGGGCGCCTGAGCATCAGCGGCGAAACCGCGAGAAGTACAACCATGCCCGGCAGGCCCTGATCGACACGTACATCAGCGAGCCACAGATCCGACAGGCCCTCAGATTGCCTCCGGCCCAGCGCGATGAGGCGATCAATCGGCTGGTGGGCAAGTATGAGAGCCGAAGACCGCTGTTCGAGGAGCTGGTCAGGGTGGACGAGCAGTATAGGGAGCTGAGCAGTCGCTTCGAGAAGGAGGGTGCAACGACGCAGCCGGCACAGACTCAGCCTTCGGCTGAGACGTCGCTGGCGCAACAAGTGGACGATGCGTTCAAGAAGCGGAACGAGTTGATCAAGCAACTGGTTGCCAAGAACCTCGAAATCCGGGTTCTGGAGGACCTGCTGGCTCTGGGCAGAAAGAGCGCCACTCGCGTTGAGGGAATCGAGCGGCTCAAGAGCGAACACAGTGACCTCGCTGAGCTGATCGACAACATGATCCGCACGTACGATGCGTGCGCCCGATATCGGGGTTCGCTCGATGATCCGGCGGACCTGATGCGTCTCCTGAAGGGGGCCGGTGTTCTGGAGTTTCGCATCCTGGCGACGCGCTCACCGGGCAACCTGGCGATGACCGACGCGAAGAATCCGGAGTACCAGGTGGAGATCTCAACCTATGAGAATAACTTGTCGCGGTTCGGGCCGCGCGTCCAGACCGGTGACAAGTTCATGTGGATCAAGATCGCCAAGCCGGATCCGGGCGACTGGTCTGAACGGTACTACATCATTCGTGAGTACGCGGGTTCGCAGTATGTTCTGGCCCACGCGACGCCGGACATGGGATTGTTGAGAAACACGGGGTGGACGCTGGCCGGGGCATATCCCGGCCGCGACCGGTTGGGTCGCCTGGCCATTGACTTCCAACTGGGCGGGAACGGTCCAGCGCAGTTCTGGGAATTGACCAACAACAACATCGGGCGGCCCTTGTGCATCGTCCTGGACGACGAGGCCATCTCCTCGGCGAACATCCACAGCGCCATCTCGGACAGGGGCCAGATCACCGGCCGGTTCACGCCGCAGCGAGTCGACTACATCGTTCGCACGTTGGAGGCGGGTTCTCTGCCGGCCAAGCTCAAGGAAGTCCCGCTGCAACAGAACAGCGTGGGCCCCTCGCTGGGTGAAACCAACCGCCGGATGGGTTTCCGGGCCTCGGTCATGGCGTTCGTTGTGGTGGCGGTGTTCATGGCCGTCTACTACTTCTATAACGGCGCGATCGCCGATATCGCCCTCTTGCTGAACATGGTCATCACGCTGGGCATTATGAGCTTTCTGCAGGCCACGTTTACGCTGCCGGGCATCGCCGGTCTGGTGCTGACATTGGGCATGGCGGTGGACGCGAACGTGCTGATTTATGAGCGCATGCGCGAGGAGTTGCAGCGAGGCATTTCGGTCAGGATGGCCGCGAAGCTGGGTTACGAGAAGGCGTTCAGCGCCATTCTCGACTCGAACGTGACCACGATTATCACGGCCGTGATCCTGGGAGTCATCGGCAGCGAAGAGATCAGAGGTTTCGGCCTGACGCTGGGCATCGGCTTGTGCACAAGCATGTTTACAGCCTTGTTCGTGACCCGCCAGTATTTCCACATCATGGTGCCCAATACCTTGAACCGAGAGGAAACGAACAAGGCCTGGCTGGGCACGGGCATTCTGGTGGTAGCGGCAGGGGTATTGATGGGAACAGGGTACCTGGCGAACAATCCCGACACTCTTCAGGATTCGCGTCTTTACGGGCTTGGTGTCTTCGTGGCCTGGCTGGCGGGAACTGCGGTAGTGTTGATGGCCGGCTTGTGGTTGTTCCGTTTCCTGTATGGGGCAACCGGCCACCGGCAAGCCAACCGTCTGCCGATGTTCAAACTGCTGAGCGCACCGAACATCAACTGGATGGCCAAGTATCGCATCTTCTGGGCCTGCTCCGCGGCGGTGATCGGCATCGGCCTGCTCGGCATGTTCATGGTGAAGCCTGCCGATTACATGGACATCGAGTTCATCGGAGGAACCAGTGTCCAGATAGAGATCAAGGCCGACAGTCAGAAGCAGCTCAACGATGAGAAGATTCAGCAGCTTGTCGCCAACGACGCGGCCAACTGGCTCAGGCAGGCCGCAACGTGGCTGGCCGGCGCGACGGTCACCGAGGTGGGCGAAAACCGTTTCCGGGTCACGACGCCGGGCGATCTGACGGCGTCTCAAATCACGTCGTTATTGATGCCCACCCTTGAGGAGGATGATGCGGTCGCTCGTAACGGCGTCACGCCGACCGAGGACGGTAAGGGCGTGATCGTCCAGGTCAAGGTTCCCACGAGAACCTCCGAAGAGGAAGCCCCCAAGCCGTTGGACCTGGCCGGCGTTCAGGAAGAGGTGAGGAAAGCGGCCGAATACGCTTCAAACGCCTGGCGCAATCTGATGTCGGCCCGCGTGCAGACGATCGAGCTGGCCTCGGAGGGTGAGAAGCGAGAGGCATACGAGGTCATCGTCACCGAGCCGCGCAAGACGCTGGTGGCCGAGGCGATGTTGGCGACCATGGGGGAGATCCTTGAGGTGACGCCCGCGGTCGACGCCCGGCTGGAAACCGACCCCGACAGAGCCCCTGAAGGGATCTATCCAATCAAGAGCGACGCCGTGGTGTTGGCGGACGTCATCGGCGGACACTCTCAGGCCCAGATCGTCCAGAGGGTTCGACGGGGCGAAGCCATGGAATCGGACACGATCGATTTCCATGGTGGACTGGTCATGGTCTTTGATGGTTTGAACCCCGCGCAAAGTGCCGCCCAGTTGGAAGCGAGAATCAAGCGGATGCGGCTGCAGCCGGGCTTCGAGGATCAGGGGTCGCGCCCCACGAGAGTGATCGGCCTTGAGGCCGCGGGAGGAGGCGATCCGGCCGTGGATCCGTGCACGCGCGTGGCCATCATGGTCAAGGACCCGGTCTTCAGCTACCTCGATGAAGAGGACAACACCAAGTGGCTTGGCGACGTGGCCAGGAAGGAGGTTAACCTGGTGAAGGAGGCGCTGGCGACCAGCCTGTCGCTGCAGCGAGTGACGCAGTTCTCTCCCCAGGTAGCCAGCGAGGCGATCACCAAGGCGATTATCGCCGTGGTGCTGTCTCTTATCGCCATCGCCGCCTATCTGTGGATCCGGTTCGGGTCGCTGACCTTCGGCCTGGCGGGCATTCTCGCCCTTTATCACGACGTGGCCATTGCCCTGGCGGGCATTTTCATCGCCCACCACGTCTGGCACACACGGGTGGGCGAGGTGCTCATGCTTCGCGATTTTCGGATCGACCTGAACATCGTCGCCGCCCTTCTGACCATCGTGGGCTTCTCGATCAACGACACGATCGTGATTTTTGACCGCATTCGTGAGAACCGCGGCCGTATTGCGACGATCTCAGCCCGGCTGATCAACGACTCATTGAACCAGACCTTGTCGCGGACCATCCTGACGACGTTGACCGTGTTGATGACGCTGTTCGTCATGTATTTCTTCGGCGGCGAGGGCATTCACGGTTTCGCTTTCGCGATGATCGTCGGTTCGCTCAGCGGTACGTACAGTACGTTGGCTATCGCCACGCCGTTGATCCACCATCCGCGGATCCTTTGGGTGGTGACGGTAGTGCTTGCCGGTCTGACGCTTGCCGGTCTGGCATGGATGATCCCCGGCCGCATGGTGTCGAGGGTGTTGCCGCTGGTGATTCTGGGGCTGTCGGTTGTCGTGCTGGTCGTTTTGGCCCGGAGCTTCGCCCGAGAGGACCGAGCAGCTTCGCCCGCCTGATTTGCGGCCGGATTCGGCCTTTTGAAAAACGAACGGGCCTCGGTTCGCCTGAATACCGGGCGGACCGAGGCCTGTTGCGCTAAAGCGTCATGTCCGGCGGGTGATGCCGGTTCTCACGTCCCCTCCATGACCGTGAAGTAGACGCTGACGGCGTAATCAAGCGTTTCTTCGTCGAGGTGGACGGGGATCTTGTTGTACTCGCAGTAGTTCTTGGAAAGCATGACCAGGTCGCGCGGCTGGCAACAGCGGAAGGGACGACCCGTTTGTGCATAGTGTTTGTCGATCAGCTTCGTGACCAGTGCGTCGTCGTACTTGATCCCGAGGAAGTCGCACATCATTTGCATCAGCTTGCGGTATTCTTCCTCAGACGGGTTGTCGACGTGGATCTTGTAGGGGATACGCCTCAGGAAGGCGTCGTCGACGAGGTCCTTCGGCTCGAGGTTGGTCGAGAAGATCAGGAGCTGATCGAACGGCACCTGGATTTTCACGCCGTTGGCGAGGGCCAGAAAGTCGAAGCGCTTTTCCAGCGGCACGATCCAGCGGTTGAGCAGTTCGAAGGGGTTCATGCGCTGCCGGCCGAAGTCATCGATCACCAGCGTGCCGCAGTTGCTTTTGAGCTGCATCGAGGCTTCGCTGACCCGGGTCGTGGGATTCCAGCGGATTTCGAGCTGATCCATGGTCAATTCGCCGCCGACCACGACGGTGGGGCGTTTGATTCGCACCCATCGCTCGTCGACGGCGGCGGTCTTGAAGATCGACGACTTGGGTAACGGAATCCGCTCATGAATCTCGGGGTCGAAGAGCTTGACGATGAAGCCGTCGATGTGGATGGCATAGGGAATGTAGATCTCGCTTCCGAAACAGCGGGTGATCCGCTCGGCAATACTGGTTTTTCCGTTTCCGGGAGGGCCATAGAGGAACAGGCCGCGTCCGGAATTGATCGCCGGTCCGAGGGTCGAGAACATCCTTTCGTTGATGAGCAGGTCGGAAAAGGCGTTTCTGAGCTGATCAGGGCCGGGCTTCTCATTGGTGATCGATTGAGCGGCGACTGCCTTGCAGTAGGCGTCGAGCGGAACGGGGGCGGCGCCGAAATACATGCTCTCTTCCATGAACTGCCGGGCTCGCCCGCGGCCGGCCTCGGTCAACGTGTAGGTGAAGTCGCCCATGTTGGCGTTGCCCACGTAGCCGAGGAGTTGTTGCTTCTTGAGATCCGTCAGCCGTTCGACGACCAGCGGGTGAGGCAACGCCAGCGTGGAGGCGATTTTGGCGCCCGGTGCCGAACCGACGTTCATGAGGTACTTGAAGATCAGGGCGTCGACCATCTCGTTGGTCAGACCGGCCTGCTCGAGGGACTCGGGGGGAACGGGTTGGTAGATATTCGTCGTTGCGGAGGACGCCGTTTGAGCCGGCGGTTCCGCGACCGCAGCGTTGCTGAGTGGCATCCTGACCTCCTTCAGAGCGATAAAAACTATCCTCTTGCCATTTGAACGCTTGTTGACAGGCGCGCTGTCATCCAGAGGCTGCCTGGTGGGTCATCGGTGATCCGAAGGCGGGCCTTGAAGTCGGATGGAGACCCGATAACTAACAGGCGCGAAGCGGGCGGGTTATAATCGGTTCCCGTCTCGCGGATTTCTGCGCGGCTGATATGCGTGCGGCTGGGATGACGCCCAACGGCGGACGTCCTTCCCCGGTGGTGGCGGTTATGAAAGTACGGATGACGGGGGTGAGGCCGAGATGGTGATCAGGCTGCGGAGCGTGCTCGTTGCGATGGTGGTTGCCTGGCCGGCGCTTCTTGTGCCGCCGGTCTTGCGTGCCGGGGACATGCCTGTCGGCGGGGTTCATGTGAAGATTCTGCCCCCGCTGCCCGTGTGGCCCTCGGACTACGAGACGATCACCGAGCGCCGGCCGACATTTCACATCTGCGGCCTGTCTTCCGCCACGAAGTACCGCGTGGAACTGGCTCGCGACGCCGCTTTTGCCGACGGCTTCACCCTGACTGAATTCGAGATCACGGACACCTCGGGCATCTCGCCCGTGGTGTTGGTGGCTTACCAGGGTGAGCCTCTGCCCGACGGGCAGTACTACTGGCGGGCCTTTTGCGGCGACGACGAGGGGTTTTGGACGCCGCCGGCCAACTATCGGACCTTCTTCGTTTCCCAGACCGATCGGGATGCCGTGGTCGTGCCCCCGGATCTGGCTCATCCCTACCTTCTGGTCGACGCCTCGGAGATTGCGGCTCTTCGCGAAAGGATCGGCCAATCCGAAAGGCTTCGTCGCGGTTGGCAGTACCAGGTCAACGCCGCGCACAGCGCCCTCGAGCTCGAACCGGTCACCGAGCAGTATGCAAAGGGCGGTGTCGGCCAGCACGGAAACTACAGCGTTTCAAGTGGTTGGTACCATCGGCATCTGGAGAACGTGGCGTTTGTCGCCGCTGTGACCGGCGACAAGACCCTGGCGGCCAAGGGCGTCGAAATGCTCATGACCGCCTGTTCGTACGAGCGTTGGCTGGGCCCGTTGTTTGACGATCCGAAGCACTTTGATCCGCCGTGGCGATCAGCGTTGGAGACGGCCATGATGGTCGAGGCGGTGGCCGTCGGCTATGACCTGCTTTATCCGCACCTGACCGATGCGCAACGGCAGACCGTTCGACAGGCCTTGGCAGACAAGGGTATTCGCATGCTGGTCCGCGAATGGGCCGATCCGATAGGCTCATCACAGATTCCCCGTCACCAGACCCCCACCGGAAACTGGGTGATGGTATGCTCGGCCTCGGCCGGGCTGGGGGCCTTGGCCATTCTTGGCGCGCAACCCGAAGCCCCGCATTGGACTCGACTGGTGCGCAACCGCGTTCGCGCCTGGCTCCACGATCGCGGCGGCGACTGGTACGTCGACAACCCCTGGCCGGTGAATCGTCCGAAGCCGATTCCGGTGATCGGCCCGTCCGAACCGAACTTCGGCCGCGACGGCGGCTACAAGGAGAGCATCAGCTACATGAACTACGGCACACGCTACGTCTGCGACTTCGCCAATGCCTTGCGTCGGGTCACCGGCGAGAATCTGTTTACGCATGTGCCGGAAAACCTGCTCGACCACATGGCGTGGAGCATCATCGCCTGGGAAGAAAGCGGTGCCGTCAAGTCTGCGGTGGTCGATTTCGGCGACGAGGGGGGCACCACTTCATGGTATGGAGACCTGCTGACTTGTCTGATGAAGAATCGCAACGACGGCCTGGCCGCGTGGCTATATCGCCGTACGACGCCGGTACCCGGCACACCGCGCATCCTGCTATGGGACGACCCCGGACTGCGCGAAAAGGAACCGCAGGCCGGCGCATGTATCCGAGCCTTTCAGGATATCGGGCAGGTGGTGATGCGTTGTGGCTGGGGCCCGTATGACCCCATGGCGGCGATCAAGTTTCACCAGAATCGCGGACATCATGACATCGGCACGTTTTATCTGTTCGGCGGCGGTCGGCCGACAATCATCGACTCGGGCTCAGCCAATTACAACAGTCCCATTTACGGCAGTTGCCTTTCCAGGACCGTCGCTCACAACGTGGTCATGGTGGATAATGAGAATCAGGTACGCGCGGACGGCGAGCTCCTTGCGGCCGTCGGGACTTCGCTCATCGGTGCGGCATCGGGACAGCTCAAGGCTGCATATCCGGACAAGCTGGAATCGTGGACGCGGGACCTGGTTTTCACACGGCATGGCCTCGTCGTGATTTGTGACCGGCTTGAGGGCAAAGGCGAACATCAATTCGACCTGATTCTGCATCCCGAGAATCCCTTTGGGATGAGCGGTCCGAACGATCTGGAAATCGGTCGCGGGCCACACAAGTGCCTCTTGCAGGTGCTGGCGGATATGCCGCTTCAGGCGATTCTCCAGGATGGCTACCATCGGACCTTGCCGAGGAAATACGTCCGCTTCCGCGCAGAGAAGCCGGCTTCTCACGTGTCTTTTGTCACGGTGTGTCGCTGGCCGACACAGGTCGGCTCCGGGTTTGTGGTCCCGCACTGTGTCGTGCGTTCGCTTGGACCCGGCTCGTATCAAACCGTGGATGAGGAGGGCGAAGAATCGCAGGCTTTCTGGTTAAGCGTCACGGGCGCGGACTCGGGCAACAAGGAGCGGCTCCGGTCGGATGCTCGTGTAGCTGCTGCCATGCCCACAGGCATCAGGCCATCCGGCCGAGAGGAGGTTCAGGATGGGGCCGTCGTTTTCCTCAACGGGACATACGTCAATCTGCGAGGCGCGGAGGTGCTCAGGGCCAACCATCGTCTTTCCGGGGCTGTCGAGTGGCCGCACCTGAAAGACGCCCCCCAGATGATCGCCCAATTCTGGGCTGAACGGCCGACGTCGGTCACCCTCGCTGTGGATCGTGGAGCGCAGGTGAAGTGGGTCCGGCTTGGTGGCCGGCCGGTGGATTTCAAGCAGCATGAGAACCTGGTGTCGATCGCTCTTCCGGAAGGGCGGAGTGAATTGACCATCGGTTCATACCCGCGGCTGTCCCCTGCCCGGACAGGTATCGAAGATGCGCGGTATGGAACCGACTTGCTTCACGTCAGGGCGGATGTCAACGTACCGGCCTATCAGGAAGGCGTCCGCACGCGGGCCAGTAGTTCGTGGACGGACGGGGTTGATGCTCTCGACGGCGATGTCAACACGAGCTGGGTGTCGTTGCCGGGGCTGCCCATGCCGCAGTGGTTGGAGGTGCGTTTGCCGCAGCCGACGGGGATGACGGAGATGGAGATTCGCACACCCTTGCCGACGGCCGGACGCGTGGAAAGCTGGGATATGGGGGCTAATGAATGGAGATTGCTTGGCCCCTTCGAGACCACCGCCGATCAACCGGCGGCAACGGTTGTCTTCAGCCGGATCCTGACTGATCGTTTCCGAGCGGTCGTGGAACGTATCGATCCGGCCAACCAGTCGGCAATCATTGCCGAATGGCGGTGGTCAGCGGCGGTGTCTCGGAGATGATTCATCGACGGCCCGAAACCTCGCGGCCGGCTTACATTCTCATGATCACATCAAGAGCCGCGCTGGTGCGGGCCAGGGTGCCCGGATCCCAGGGCATCATTTCGGCCACGAGGGTTGCGTTGTAGCCCACGCCGCGAAGGGCATCCATCACTTCGGCCCAGGGAACCTGCCCGGCACCTAGGTCGCAGAATGAGTACGCGCCGAGCCAACCGAAGTTCAGATTGTAGTCTTTGATGTGCACGCGCTTGATCCGCTTGCCGAGCAGCTCGATCCAGTGCGGCGGATGCTGATGGTAACCCATGCCGTTGCCGACGTCGAAATAAACCCCCAGACGCTTGCTACCGAATGAGTCGATGAACTGGATGAACTCCAGCGGCGAGTAGAACATGCCGTTCCAGACGTTTTCGACGCACAGATCGACGCCGACTTTCTCGGCCACGTCCAGCAGCTTCTTGACACCCTCGCGGGCCCGCTCGACGGCGATGTCGTAACGCACGACGTCCGGGCAGATGGGGCTCTTGACCACGCCGGGCACGTAGAGCATGGCCCTGCAACCCAGCCAAGCCGCCCGCTGCAGAGCGTCGGAGTGGAGCTCGATCGATTTCTGCCGCACGGCCGGGTCATCGCTCGTCGGATTGAAGCCCCAGCACATCCCGCTGGCGAGCGTCTCGACGATCACCCCCGAAGCGTCGATCTTCTTGCGGATGGCCTCGCAATCGGCCTGCGAGGTCGAAGTCGTCAGCACGCCGTCGGTGCCGATGCACAACTCCAACCCCGCAAACCCGGCCTCCCTGGTCACCCTGAGCGCCTCCTCGATCGTCGTCTTGCCGGCCAAGCCGTCTTTCGTGGACCAGTAGCTGATGCATTTGATCATTTTCATGCCCTCACTTCGTGGTGGAGTTGTTGCTGCCTTTTTCCGGCGACACCCTATCGCCATGGCTTCGAGGCGTCAACAGAATACGCCGTATCGGGTCAACCGCCGTGGCTCATCGCGTTCGTCTGACCATTTCCTCCAAGCCGTCGGCGCACAGGCTGGACCAGGTTTCCATGTCGTCGCGGATCTCATGCAGCTCGGCCGGCGTCATGAAGGACATCTGAGTGATCATCTGCTCGCGTTTGGTGACCTTGGGCGCGTCTAGGACCCATAGGTGGACGATCCCGAGGTGGACCTGGCCGACTTCGTTGCGGTCGTCGTTGAGCAGGGCCACGATATGGTCGGTGTGGCCGGCCTCGACGGATACTTCCTCGGCCACCTCACGTTCCACGGCCGTCCGGTAAGCGTCGCGGAAATCGGAGCTGAACAGGGGCATGTCGTCGCCGGGGTTGATGTGGCCGCCAATCCCGATGGACCGCAGCCCGATCAGCCGCGCCTCGCCCGCCCTGCGCCCGCGGACGTAGCTCAGGTACTTGCCGTCGTGAGTCATGATGACATACGGGATGAGCTGCTTATACGCGGGGTCCTTCTCGGCCTGTGACCGAAGCATGAACCGCGGAACGTCCTTTGCAAAAAGCTTGTCGAGATAACGTTCCACGTCAAACTGCAGGCCGTGGAACATGCCCACCTCTTCCACCACCCTCCGCTCGACCACCAGCACCTGTTCATTCTGGGCCATGAAGTCACTCCAGGCGCGCGGTTGCGGGTGCCACGGCCACAGCTCTTTCAGATGAGCCGTTTTGGCCGTAGGCCCCGAGCGCCTGGCGGAATGGTAATGGATTCGCCCAGCATGCAAAAGCGCTCCGGGCAGATCATGCCAAGGGGCTACGGGGTGTCGTGAGGTGGTGTCCTTACAAGTGAAGCCGGTCACGTTGGACCTTGACTTGAGACAAGAACGCTTCCGCAGCAGCAGGGATTTGTTAAATCCCCCAGATGCAGGCCCTTCTCGTACTCGTGACTTCTGTCACTCCGCTGGCAGGCCGGGGACTATCCAGCCGGGCGGGCGTTGCGGGTGCCACGGCGAGGGTAAATCCTCGTTTAGGGGCGGAACCAGTTTCTGGGGTACCATACGTTCGACATGCGTGTCCAGAAAACAGACGTTCACTCGCCTGTTGTGGCGAGGGTCGACCCATTCGTACTTCTCTCTTCCCGGCTTGCCGTCGCCCCGGCGTTTGCCGTCGTAGGCTGAAATGACGCCAAACCGGCTTTCGACCACCGCCGCCCAATCGGTGTAGTCGAGGTACAGGATGTTGTACGGTTTCGCGCCCGGGATGGCGGCCGACAGGTTCATTCCGTAGCTGCCCCACAGGGTGGGCAACTGGTAACGCGGCGTCGTGCTGAAGTACTCGGCAAGCAACTTGCCCTTGTAATCAAACATACTCAGCGCGCGGCCCGTCCCCGCCTTCACGGCGTAGACTTCGGCGATCTTGCCGTCGCCCAAGGGCTTGGTGTAAACATAGGCATCGTCGAAATCCGCATCGCCTGCACCGCTGCCCAACTGCTCCATCGCCTCCGTTTCCATGTCCGCCCGATAGAAGCCTTGGCCGTCCGGATTCGGATTTCGGCGGAAATATGGGCTGTCTGTCGAGAGGGCCGGATAGGTAAAGCCTGTCCGGTATTGTCTGATCAGGACCGGGGCGATGGGCACCAGTGTTTCCGTGGACGGGCATTTGAACATGTCGGCCTGCCCTTTCATAACCCTCAGGACGTGAGTTGCCCATCCCCGGTGCGCCGGGACCATGTTCTTGTTGCCCTCGGTCATCCAAATGGTGCCGGCCTGAGCCAACTGCCTTTGTTGGTGTCCGCAGACGGTAGCCCTGGCGTTTTCCCTCGCCGCCTTGAGCGAGGGCAAGAGGATGGCAATCAACAGTGCGATGATCGCCACGACGACTAGGACTTCGATCAACGTGAAGGCCGTCTGCCGGCGGTTGCTCGAACCAGCCTCAATAACCTTTCCGCTCCCTGAACGATGACATGTGGAAGTGATCATGTTGCACCTCCTGGCATCCCTGAGCAACCAAGCCCATCCCTGAACATAGTCTTCTATGATGACCGTTTACTATTATACCTCATAGACGTCCGTCTTGGCCAAACAAACCCTCGCGGCCCCATGCCTGCGGCTAAAGCTTTTCCGCTACGCGGCTCGGCGTCGGCCGGCAAGTCGGGTCGATCGGACACACCGGCGTTCGCAAGACCACGGGCCGTGGCCGCCGCGATGCCCTTATCGTGGGGCCGCCTTAAAGCTTCGAAACCAATTGCTGATCCTGGCATTAGTACGCATTGCCAGTACACGAACGCTCGCGTGCCGGAATCATCGCCGCTGCGCGGTGGCGCCCCCCGATCATAATGGATCGTCACACGCCGGGTTGGCCGATATGCCGGCTCCCGAGGCACAGGCCTCGAAGGCGTCGTACTCTGTCTGATCGATATCGTTGTCGCCGTCGGATTCCATGCAGCGGCAGTCGGCGCTCATCGTTGCCCAGTCGGTCATGAAGCAGGCCTGGAAGACGGCAAAATCCGCCTGGTCCACGTCGCCGTCATCGTCGATGTCGAATGCCGGGTCGTGCGTGCAGCAGACCGGATTGTTCACACAATCCGAGTCGGCGCAGTCGGTGTAACCGTCACAGTCGTCGTCGATGCCGTTTGTGCAGACTTCGGCCCTCCAGCCAAGGCAGTCCGGATCGGCACAGTCGGCCAGGGTGTCACCGTCATCATCCACACCGTTATCGCAGATCTCCAGCCACGTGCCGAGCCTCGTGCCGTCCGGAGCCCACGCGCCGCCCGCGCCGGTCATCTTTACGTAGTCGATGTATCCCTCGCTCATGAACCGGCGGTTGTTGTCGTTGAAGCCGATGTACGGGTCGAAGGTCGTCTGGCGGCTCGTGCGCACCCAGCTCGCGACCTCCGTGCCGTCCAGCCAAAGCTTGTGCTGCACCTCGTTGTCAGCGAGCACCCACGCCGCCCCGTGCAGCACATGCCATTCGTTGGTGATATCGCCCGAAACCCATCCCGTACCTCCGGCATCGTCTCTGACCGAAATGCCGGTCCGTGTCGTCTCGTTCGTATGCTGCACGGTAATACCGAAATGAGCGTTCGCGCCCGTCGCCCCCTGCAGATCGCTGACAAAACGCAGGAACTTCTGCGACTGGGTCGGTGAACCCAGCTCGTTCCGCATGTGCCGCGTTAACTTGAACCGGCACGTCCAGGCGAGGCCTTGCGACATGTTCTGCGGCGTGCAGGTTTCTTTCTTGTAGGCCGCCGAATCGACCTTGTTGAAGGTGTCATGATCCCAGAAGTAATAAGCGGCGAGATTGGCGTCGTCGAACAGGTGGAGGATCGCGTTGGCTGAATCCGCCGGATCCGTCTCGACTTGCCAGAAGCAAGAATTATCCTCGCTCATTTTGCTGGGACGCTCTTTCCACGGAGCCTTGTCCTCAGTGGTAAACGTGCCGTCCATGGCCACGCCTTCGTTCTCCCAGAACCACGGCACAAAGAGCGGCGCGCCGGTGTTGCCGGGAGTCCCGGCCAGCGGTTCCGGCGCGATCCACAGTTCGTCGATCTGGCCGTCAAAGGTCTGGTTGACCGAGTTGGCGTTGCCCATGATGTGGCCGCCAATCACCAGCGGTCCGTTATTGGGTACGTTGGTCGGAGACAAGCCGGTCACCCGCTCCGGCGGCAGATTATCTACAACAAAGATGACTTCTTTCTTAACCGCGTTGTATGACACCGTTACATGATGCCACAACGCACCGCCCGAGGCGGCCGGATCGTAGACCTGCAGTCGGCTTACCACCCTGTCGGTTCCCGATCCGTCAGCTCTGCCAAACAGGACCACGATTTCCTTTCCGGTCAGGCCCGCATAATTCGGCCAATCGGGCTCCGGATTGATCCATGTCGCGTTGTTCACATAGTCGGCACCGTTGACCAGCACCGCGTAGTCCGTGAAGTTGTCGCTGGTCATGAAGGCTTTCTTATGAATCAGCCATTGGCGCGTCGTGCTGTTCCCGATGTCGCCGGCCGTCTCGAGCTTGACCCAGGCCTCGACCGTCCAGCTCTTGTCGGCGCCCCTGTCCAGAGTCTCGCTATCTGCGACGGTAATGTAAGCTCCCATATCCCGCTCGAAATCCGCCGAGGTGGCATTGCGGGGGGCGCCGTGCGCCGGCCAGTTTGGAGCGGGAGCGTCGTTCGGTGCCGCGGGAGGCGTCGGAGTGGTGGCTCCCGGGTATGGAATCGTCGGCCAAGCGACTGGCGGAATCAAGGCTGAATAAGCAACGTTGGTGGCGGTGCCATTGTTGCCATTGGCCGTCTGGTCAAGAACGGTCGGCCCGCCGCCGTCGTTGTCAAACCGCCAGAAAGCCAGACCGGGCCGGTCGAAGGTCTCAACATATGGGGTGAACGAGAACCAGTTGATCTTGACGCCTTCAGATGCGCTGCCCGCGACCATTTCGAATCGCAGCACATGCTGTCCGGCCGGTAAGCTCACGGTCCAGGCCATTTCGTCCCAGCGGTTCCAGGCTCCACCGCTGAGGAGAGTCGTCACCGGTGTGATCGCGTTGCCGTCGAGCTTGAACTGCACCTGCGTGCCGCTGGTGTTCACCGCACAGCGCATGACCAGTTTGTAAGTACCGGCACTGGCCACCTCGACTGTGTACTCCATCCACTCGGTCGACGCGACGTTATAGACGACGGTACCTTCCACGTCGCTACCGCCGGAGGCTATCTGGATGTCCACGTCGTCGGCGCGATACGTGCTTCCTGAGTTGCCCGCCGTGGTGTCGAAGTAGGACACGTTGGCGCCGTCTGCGTCGTAGTTCTCCGCCTCGATCACACCCGGGATGGGATGCGATGCCGGGCCGGGATACGGGGTTCCTGCAAGCAGATTCTGGCCAAAGACACCGAGGGCAGCCACCATGACCCCTACGGTCCAGAACGTACTTTTGATCATGTTTCGTTTCACGATTCCTTCCTCCTCACAAGAGACTCTGCGTGCCTGAATGGAGAGTTGCGCGCGTTGCATATACGACGCTTAATCGATTCACCCGAGAGCCGCATCCGCCTCTCCTTCCCGGTCGAAACGCCTTCAAAAAACATCATCCAACAACCACATCCCTGAACTGCTGAAAATCGCTGTCAGTTCCCTGTGGTGCTATCGGCACTCCAGGGAAACAACCACAAGTTAACAGAATCCTTTCAGTAAATCAAGCGGGTTTAGCAGCCGAGGAGCCAAAAAAACGCCAAGGATCGCCGGTCACTTGAAGATAAGTAGCCATGTATTAGCACGACCTATACTGAAATTTTAGCTTGTCCTGGCGAAGTGGGTGAAATGGTTCCGACCGAGGTGTTTTTGAAATGCCAGATTGGCCAGGTGGGTGCGGCGATCGCAGGTTTCGGTCGCCTGATCATCTTAGCTAAGACAACAAAACGCATCGGAACAGACGTAAGTATTTTTATATCAACCCTTTGTGTCGCCAAGGAGGAGAGGCAAGCGGCTCTTTTCGAACATGGCGCATGGACAGCCCGGCGGTGAAATTGGTTGGCGTTGCTCGCTCAAGGGTTGTGAATTCCTGTGCAGATATTGGCTGATGCGCCGATGCAGACAAGCCGATTCGGAGGACATTATTGGCGGAGCATCGTTCCGGGCTGAAGATCTGGTGAGATGGAAATCTGAAGAGAGTTGCATTTCGGGCTTGAATCGTTTAAGATGCTCATGGTGTCATCTTTCGAAGGTCAACACCGATGGTTTAGCTATGTTTTTTTTTCGCGCGACGGGCCGTATTTGTAGGAGGTGCAGGAATGGGACGTCGCTCGCTTTCAGTTTCAGGGGATTCAAGAGGGCGCAGGGCGGACCTTGGTTTCACCTTGATCGAAGTGCTGGTCGTGCTGGCCATTATCGGCCTGCTGGTGGCGATTCTGCTGCCATCGTTAAGCAAAGCCCGGGCTATTGCTCGCGCGACTGTATGCCTCAGTAATCTCAAGCAGTTTGGCAGTGCCGAGATGGCATATGGTGCTGAAAACAACGGTTACATGGCCCGCGGCGGCGACGCAAATGCCCAGCACTGGATCAAGCTACTTCCGCGGCAGTTCGGGGATCGCCGCATCTACAAGAACGTCAACGAGGTGCCAGTGGAGGAATTCGAGATCTTCCGTTGCCCTGAGCGGTCGCTGACGTCGCCGACGCCGTTCGTCGACTATGTGGTCAATGCCGTGAGGGCCGAGATCGGTCCGGGCATGTGGGACCGGCCGTACGCAGAAATCGAGGCTCAAGGCCCTACGCCGCTGAACGATTGGAAATGCCCGGCCCGTGTGATTGTCATCGGCGACGCGGCCCTTGAGAAGGGAAAAGGCGATCAGCCGGACGCGACCACGGCTGATCACTTGACCGAAGCGCGAGTCAAGCACGGTGAGGTCATGCGCAAGCTTCGGCCGGCTTCGGAAGGCAAGTTGGATCTGCTCGACGTCTTCAAACCGAGGTACATGCAGCGAAGCTCTGAACGCCGCGCCGGTACGCGAATCCACCTCAAGAGCTTCTGCAACTGGTTGCACGGCGACGGCCACGCCGAACGGATCCTTTGGCTCAGCGACAAGCGAACCGGTGACCAATGGATGAGAATGTACGGCGTGAGAGATCCAAAGGTGACTTCCGACGTCCCGTGATCTGCGAACGGGCGGGTGCGAGCGAGCGAAGTTGTGCGATGCCGCCGCTTCCTCCGCGGGCGGCATTCCCATTATGGCTGGAGCCGCGGGCCGTCTTTGCACAAGCGAGTGAACCAGTCGGGGGAGATGAGGCATCTCAGTCCTGCAAGCAATCCGAGGGAGGATCGATCTGCGGGCCGTTCATGCAGGCCCGCAGCACGTTTACATCCGCCTGGTCGATACGCCCATTGAGGTCGAGATCGGCGATTTCGCAACCCGGGGAGGGGACGTGAGGGGACTGCGTGAGACAGCCCTGAAGGCGACCAAAATCGGCCTGATCCACATCGTTGTCCCGGTCGAAGTCACCGGTGGCCACCAGCGAACCGGGCACCGCCGTGACCAGGTAGACCCAGTCCTGGCTGTCCGGAGGACTGATCGACAACGCAATCGGGGCCTCGTGGTGGGGCAGTGATAGGTAAGCACCTGTTCGCGGGTCAAATCGCTCGACCGCGTACAGCACGCGAGGAGCCCCCTGCAGCGAGAGGCTGATCGGGCCGCCGGCTTGCCTCACGTACACGAGGTGCGCGTCAAGGCCGTTGGCCAGACAGTAGTGAATGCCTGGCCCGCTCACACGGGCGTCAGCCGGTTCCAACTCCCACCAGGGCACAGACGTGAACAACTCACGAATGTGCTGAACGTCCTCCTCCCAGTCATCGTTGCGCGGATCGTCGGGATTGAAAGGACCGGGGGCGCGGAAACCATTCCAGTAAGTCGTGCCCCATGCGGTGACAAAGTAGCCGCCGGCCATCGCGATGTCCCAGGTCGCATGTCGGATCTGTTCAAGCGTCGCGCTGTTAGGCTTGTCCACGATGCCGTCGCCGTCCATGTCCCGGAGGTAGTAAGCATATTCTGCATTGATCACGGGCTTATCGTACACGCGAGCGCTGAGGATCCCCTGATGAAGATCCGTGTATCTCTGCTGGAAGTCGCCGAATGACATCTACGGTGCCGTTGCGAACTGCGGCTCAACGGTTCCCGGATCGGGTGTGCAGTGAATGGCGATCGGCCGATCATGCGGGTCGTCGGCTGCCATCTGGCTGCCAACGGCCCCATAAAGCGGGGCATAAGGGCCTGACTCTTGCCACTCACCGACCACGACAAAAAGGACGTTGAAAGCGCTGTAACGTGCGACGATATATCGCGCGCAGCGAAGCCGGGCGGCGTCGGAGGCAAAGGATTTCCACGAGGGCGGTGCCGGATCGCTGTTGTTCCATGCCAGGAAGAGGCTGGCGGTAATCCCGGCGGCATTCAGATCGCCGACCCGCCCGTCCACTTCCTGCCAGTGGGCGGGATTGATGGTCTCGTTCATGTAACTGGCGAGCGGATTGCCTCCGGTGTTCGCTGACCACCCGCCGTGGTTCATCAATTCGGCATGGGTGAGATTGAAGCCCTGCGATGCCCGGAGGCTGATGTAGGATTGGATCGTCGATCGCTCCGAGTTTTCAGCCGAGTTGTCGGCCATCATGCCGAAGTTGGTGTCCCGGAAGAGCCAAAAAACAGCGGCGTCCTGATACTCGAGGTGGTGCGGCGTCGCCGCCCGCCGCCGGATCCCGCCCTTCAGGGTGCTCCCAACCACCGAGAACTGCCCGTACTGTCCGTTGAGGCCACTGTCGGCGGAGGACGCAAACCAGGTCCATGTTCCGAGAGCATCGGGCGAGAACCTGAGCTTCCAGGTCGCCCCGCCCTCCCCAAACAGGGGAACGGTTAGAGTCCCGCCACCCGGCCGGCTGAAGAAGCCCGTGGCGGAAGCCTCGGTGTAAGGGTTTGCGTAGCTGCCGGATGCTGTAAAGGATTGCTCGAAGACGCCGAATTGTGGGACGTTGGTTGCCGCCACCGCGGACGCAGCTGCGCAAAGCGGCAGTAACAACCTGAAGCCGACGAGAACGACGCACGTATGCTTGGAGCCGTTCAATCTTGTCGCCTTGTCCGCCGATGTGTCACAAGCCATTGTCTGCGTGGACCACGGAAATTCATACCGCCAGGCACGAGCCTCGACCCTCAGGAGAAAGCAATCTGATATGCATGAGGTATTGACCTTCTTTTCGGCATTGGCTGCCCTCACGCGGACCGATTTTCTCCTCGAGTGAGAGGATCCCAAAGGGCCCCTGGCAATCAGAGAGCCCGACCCAGCCGTGCACTCCACAGGTACTCATGCCGGCGGCGGGCCGGTCGACTGCCGCACCACCAGCGTCGGCCGAAGGGCCACATCGACGGTCGGCTGCTCGTCTCCGCGATCCGCCCGACCCAGAAGTGACACGAGTTCCCGAATCGCCATCTCTCCTAACTGCCGGACCGGGAAGGCGGCGGTTGTGAGAGGAATCTCGCAATAACGAGCTAGCTCGATGTCATCGAAACCGGTGACGGAGACGTCGTCAGGCACCCGAATCCCTCGTTCGCGAAACATTCGCAGACCGCCGACGGCCATGTAATCGTTGGGGTACATGGCGGCGGTAAACCGCACGCCGCTATCGAGCAGCCGGCCTGTCTGCCGATAAGCTTCCCCCGGGCTCAGCCCAGTCTCGACCATCAGTTCGGGATGGTAGGGAATACCAGCTTCACGAAGAGCATCGTGGTAGGCCGTATGCCGCCCATATTTCTGGATGCGCTGGAACGGCTGCGAGAAATACGCGATGTCGCGATGCCCCAAACTGATCAGGTGATCCGCCAGTATCCGCGTACCCTGGTAGACCGCGGTTGTGATTCGGCCGGTCTCCAATTCGTTAATGCCGTCAACGATGGAAATGATCGGAATTTGGCGTCGCTGGAACAGCTTGAGCAGTTCTAGGTTTGGATAAGCACCTTCCGGGCTCCGCGCCACCGGGACGATCACCAGCCCGTCAACATGGTGCTCCAAGAGCATCTGGAGGTGGCGGGCCTCGTCGGCCGGGTCATCCTCCGTCACGCACAGCATGAGACGATAGTTGAGGGAGGCGGCCGCACTTTCCAGGCCGGCGGTGATGTCAGCGAAAAACGGGTTCCTGATGTCGGGGATCAAAGAACCAAGGATCAAGCTTCTTTGCGCCCGCAGGCCGGAGGCCTGGCGGTTGGGCACGTAACCCAGTTCGTCAGCGATCTTCAAGATTCTGCGCCGGGTAGCCGCCGATACCCCTTTCGTGCCCGCCAGAGCGTAGGAAACTGTGGCGGTGCTGACACCTGCCGCCCGGGCGATGTCCTCAAGACGCATAAATGGCCTGCTGGTGCCGCTATCTCGTTTGGCCATCTGCTTAATCCTTTCAGTTGCCTATTTCATTGTAGCTTCAGACCGCGGAAATTCAAGACGCCGAGTCACTAGTTGAGCAGCTGATTCGCGGCAAAGAAGGCGAGCGCGCCTGTCCGAGAGCGAGCGTTCTTGGGGAGCAGGACCAAAACACTGCGACCTGATTGCCAAACACGCATGCAAGAAGCTTATCAGTGAGGATTAAAGTCATGACCCAAGGTGGCCTTCGGCCTCAACCCAAGAGCCGTGCTCGGCCCGCAATCCTTTCCGGGCCACCTCCTCACTCGCTTGGCCCGGAATCCTTTCCGGGCCGCATCCCCTGCGGAATCCTTTCCGCATTCGGCATTCATGACGATGTCAATCCTCCACCGAGC
>DAOOIV010000044.1 GCA_035384605.1 Phycisphaerae bacterium | reverse complement strand
CGGATTCATTTGGAGGCGCATGCCCACGCAAAGCCGTGGGCATGGCACCCGGCGCTCTGCGAACCAGAAACATGCGCGCAAAATGCGCACCAGTTGCGACGGAAGAGACTATAAGGCGGACCGCCTTTTTGCGGGCCGCAACCCAAGCGTACCGCGATCCAGAAACATGCGCAAGCCGCACACATATCCGGCCGTAAGGTTCCAAGTTTACATTCCTCCTACCCCGCCCCGGCCGCGAAGCAGCAGGTACAGGAAGAACGCGCCGCCGATCAGGTTGGTCAGGACGCCGACCGGTACTTGCCGGGAATCGCCGGTCAGCCACCACATCGCATTTCGGGCCAGGAGGTCGCATAACGGGAGAAACGCGGCCCCGGTCAGGACGCAGGCAGGCAGCAGGTACCGGTGCCGCGGCCCGACCATATAGCGGGCAAGGTGCGGGATCATCAATCCGACGAAGCCGATCGGACCACACTGAGCGACCACGCCGGCCGTCAACAAGGAGGCGGCGAAGTAAACCACCAGGCGTGAACGGCGCACCGACACGCCCCGCCCGGCGGCAACGACCTCGCCCATCATCAACAAGTCGAGATCGCGGTGCAGCCACGCGGCCACCCCCCCACCGAGGGCCGCCATGGCGAGTATTTCATACAGAGGATCAAAACCGACGACCTGCAGCGATCCCATTGTCCACTGCAGAATCGCTTCCAGGTCGTAGCGCCGGGCCAGGAAAAGAACCATCACGATCAGGGCCGAGCAAATGAACCCGATGGTGATACCGGCCAGCAACAGAGTGCCAATGCCGCCGCCCCGACGAAGGTTCGCGACCATGTAAACCACGCTCATGCAGACGACCGCTCCGGCAAAAGCCGCGAGGCTGACCGCCGGTACGCCGTGCCATAAGCCCCCACCAACGAGCATGATGACGACGGCCGCGCCCAACGATGCCCCGCTGGAGACGCCGAGCGTATAAGGCGAAGCCAACGGATTGCGGAACAACGACTGGAACATCGCTCCGGCAACGGCCAGCGACGCGCCGGCCAGCATGCCCATCAGCAACCGCGGCAAACCGAGTTCGTTCCAAGTCCGCGAAAACGGTACGCCCGTGGTCCCTACCGCGATCGATATGCCCGTTACGATCGCCAGCATCGCCGCCAGGAGGACGTAAGCTTGCCAATGCCTTGCGGTCATGTAAGAGCCTCAGATACGTAGCTGGACCGAGACCCCGCCGTCTGCGCCACGGTGTAACACGAACTCCGTCCCGAACAACTCTCGCAAGCGCGAGGTATCCAGAAGGGTCTCGACGCGATCGTCGAACATGATCCGCCCCTCCCGAATCGCCACCACCCGGCCACCCAGGGCAATGGGCAGGTTGAGATCATGGCAGATCACCACCAAAGTATGAGCCCCCCCTGCCAGATGACGCATAATCCGGATCAGTTCCGCCTGATGGGCAGGATCCAAAGCGTTGGTCGGTTCATCAAGGAACATCACCGGAGCTTGCTGGGCCAAGGCTGCCGCAATCCAAACCTTCTGCCGTTCACCGCCGGAAAGGGTGTCCATTGTGCGGTCGAGCAGGTCGTCGATACGACAGGCCTCAACGGCATGCGCGATCGCCCGATGGTCAACGTCGGAAAGCGGGTCCAAGGGACGCACGTGGGCGTAGCGACCCATCTCGACCACGTCGCGGACCCGGAAACCCATGTAACCCTCGTGTATCTGGGGAACGTAGGCGATACGACAAGCTATTTCGCGCCGGCTGAAGCAACCGAGAGGTCGGCCGTCGAGACGCACATCGCCGCTTGCCGCCGGGATCAGTCCCAGCAGCCCGCCCATCAGCGTGGATTTGCCCGCGCCGTTGGGACCAATGATCGACAGGCAGTCGCCTTCGTCGATCCGCAGGGACACCTCCCGCAGGACGGTCCGGCCCAGTCGACGGATGGTGAGCTTCTCGGCCTCGATGGTCATAGGCGGGAATTGTAGCCGAGCGGGGCAAGGAAGCAGAAGGGTTCAGGGCTCAGGGCTCAGGGCTCAGGGCTCAGGGTTCAGGGTTCAGTGAAGTGGTCCATGCCCAGAGCTTTGCGTGGGCGTGCGGGCTTGATTTCAGATCCGCAATCTCAGGTTTCAGATTAGCCCGGCGGTCTGAACCCTGAACCCTCAGAAGACGAACCGATCCCCGGCCAGCCGGTCCTTCAGGGCGGCCATGAGGGCATTCTCATCGGCCTCGGTCGGCGCCTGGTAAGTGACGGAGAATCGCAGGTAGGCCCCGGCGTCATCCCACGGCACGGTGCAGATCGACCGCTCGCGAATCAGGAATTGCGAGCAATCCTCGGCAGTCGCGAACGTCGGTCCGCCTTGGATGCCCTTGGGCGAACGGGCATAGAGGAAATACGTCCCTCCGGGCATCTTTGCGTCAAAACCGATCTCATTGAGCGTGGCCACCAGCTTGCGAAGTCGTCGTTCGTACTTGGTGCGAACGGCAACGGGAATCGATGGGTCGTTCAGGCCGACAATCGCCGCTTTCTGGATGGCCATGAATTGCCCACTGTCGCAATTGTCTTTTACGTCCGCAAAAGCCCGCACGATCCGCTCGTGGCCAGCCACGAAGCCGAGCCGCCACCCGATCATGTGAAAGCCCTTGCTCATGGAGTGAACCTCGACACCCACCTCCTTCGCCCCATCGATCTGGAGGAAGCTCAGAGGCCTGCGTCCATAGGTCAGCATGATGTGGGCGGCATCGTTGACCACGACGATTTGGTGCTTAAGGGCAAAATCGATCGCCTTACGAAAGAACGTTTCATCTGCCAAGGCCCCGGTCGGGCTGTTCGGGTAGTTGAGCACCAGCAGCTTGGCGCGGCGGCGGATATCATCGGGTATCGCGTCGAGATCGGGCATGAAGCCGTTTTTTTCCTCGAGCGGCAGCCTGAAGACGGAGCCGCCATAGTACTGGGTGTGCGTGCCGGCCACGGGGTAGCCCGGGACGGTCATGAGGGTGATGTCGCCCGGATTGATAAAAACAGCCGGCAGCATGGCCAGAGCGGGCTTAGAGCCGATGCAATGATTAACCTCGGTAACCGGATCGAGGGTGACGCCGAATTCTCGCTTCATGAAAGCGGCGGCAGCTTCCTTGTACTCGGGGATACCGTTATCGGCGTAACCACGGTTCTCCAGCCGATCGACTTCGACCTTCATGGCCTCGCGGATCGGCCTGGGGGCCATTTCGTCATTCTCGCCAATGCCGAAGTCGAGCAGCGGGCGGTCCGGGAAGTCCTTGATCGCGGCCCGCTTGGCCCGCTTGATTTTCTCGAACTTGTAGATGGCCGTGCCCTTGCCATACTGGGCCCCGCCGATCCGGTCCGCGAACAACGCCTGGAAATAGGGATCGCTCATCGCTCGTCCGTCCTCGAAACGAAAGACAAAGGCCGGCCTTCAGAAGACCGGCCTTCAGGGTCCATATCAATAACACGTAAGCGATTCCGATACAACCCGCCGCTGCGGATCGCAAAGGCGGACCGGCGGGCGGGTGAATTACCTTGATGACTGGGCCGCCACCGCAGGCTTACGGGCACACGTCGCCGCCGGCGTTGTCGGTGAAAGTATTGACCGTTGCAACGTCGGTATTGATCGTGGCACCGGCGGCAACGTAGATCCCACAGGTGGCGGAGTGCGCGAAGGTACACTCATTTGCAGAAACCCGGACCGGTGCGGTATTCAGGCTGAGATTGGCGCGCGTCGCCCCACCGTATTCGATGGTCACCAGCGTCAGGTTGTTGCTTGGCGAGGAGGTATCGGTGTAGCTCAAGCCTTCCCAGGAGCCGGGCGTCTGCGTCACCCCCGTCAAGATGATTTCACGTCCGGGGACGCCCACGGCCCCCAACGAACCTGTGCTCTGCACGTTCATGGAACCGCCACTGGTGAAGGCGATGGTCACGCCCGGCGAAATGGTGAGATCTCTGGCAACCTCAATGGTCGTGGCCTGGTAGTCAACTCCCAGGTCGGCCCAGATCTGGCCGTCGGTGACCGTTCCTTCGCTCAGAATGATCGAGGGCTGGTCATTGCCCGTGTAGTCGCTGTCGAGATCAAGGTATTGCACCACGTTGGGCGGCAACACGCATGGTCCCTGCGTATTCTGCGTCAGCGTATTGGAGGCAAAGCCGGTGAGATCAGCATCGCCCACCACAAACAAACCGCTACCGGCAGATTGCCCTAGCGTGCAATGGGAAATGGCGACCTTCGTCGTTTCGTCGGTGGAGGACAAATACAAACCGCCGGAACCGGCCGCACCGCCGTATCGAATGGTCACGTATTCGAGTCGATTGCTTGCGGAGCTGCTGTCCATGAACCGTATTCCGCTCCATGACCCGCGGGTTTGGGTTGCTCCGGTGAAGACGATGGGCGAATCGGCCGTGCCGATCGCGCTAATGTATCCGGTAGCAGTTACTTCCAGCCCACACCCGGCCTGGAAACGCAGCGTACTGCCCGGCTGGATAGTCAGCCCGGCCGAGACCTCAAGAGTGCCGGTGACGTCGTAACAGCCGGCCGCCAGGGTGGTATCCGACGTGATGTCGGAACCCAGCGTCGTGTAGGTGCACTCATCGCCGTTGCCATCCGGCGGAGTAGCCGGCCTGCAAATCGGTCCACTCAGAGGAATCAGGGTCGCCAGTAAAATGAACGGAACCGCGCTGTGGGACGTGTGTTTGCTTCTGCCTGTCATGATCTGGTCACTCCTTCAAAAGCACCTTGTCTCAAACTTGCCGGGCCTGTGACGGCGCCGCGTCACCATGCCGACAGTATACGGTACGGCCGACGCCCTGTCACGCTGGCATCCCACTGAGCACGCCTCCTGGGGACTACTGCCAGCCTCTTCTCGACCGCTCGGCCTACTGGGAACCCAAATCGCCCCTGTCACTGCATCGACTAGCGGGGAGCCTGTCGCCAGCTTCTCAGGCGGGTCGAAGCCGGCCGAACAGGCATCTGAGCCTCAGAGACCTGAGGCGGACCGCCTTCTTGCGGGCCGCAGGCCAAGCGCGCGTAGACCGGCAATATGCGCGCGAACCCCACCGATGTCCGGCCGCAAGGATTCAAAGGCGCATGCCCACGCAAAGCCGTGGGCATGGCACCCGACGATCGGGAGACATGCGCGCAAAATGCGCACCAGTTGCGACGGAAGGGACTAAAAGGATCCGCCTCCGGCAGGCCGTTCCGGCCGCCGGAGGCGAATTCAAGCGAGACTCGGAAACCACGGAGACCGCTCACGGCGAGATAAACACGTTCCCCAAGGCGTTATCTGAGAACTGGTTTGCCGTCTCGACATCATTGTTGATGGTTGCATTCCTGTCCACATAAACGCCGTATCCGCCGCTATGAGCAAACGTGCAGTTTCTGGCCGTGGCCCGTGCGTTTCCGCTGAGACGCAAGTTTCCCGAGTTGCTGCCGCCGCCGTACTCGATCCTCACATATTCCAGAACGTTGTTGACCGATGTGGTGTAGTAATAGAGCAAGCATTCCCAGTAGCCGGCGGTCGCCTGTTTGCCGGTAAAGATGATCGGGGCGGTCGAGGTACCGATCGCCTTCAATGAGCCGTTCTCGTTAACCGACGCATACCGGCCTTGCCCGAAAACCAGCGTCGCACCGGCAGAAATGGTCAAGTCCGCGTCAACAATGAGATCGTCGGAATCGAACAGGTAATCGGCGTCGATCGCCTGCCAGGTTTGCGCACTGCTGACCGAGCCGCCGCGAACATTAACCACGTCCCGGGTGTTGCCTGAATAGGTGCTGGCCGCGTCCAACACTCCGATCACATCCTGAGCTACCGAGGCGGCACCCAATGCATTGCCGGTTAACGTGTTGGTCGAGAAGTCGGTGATTACGCTGTCCCCGTCGAGGTACAGGCCGTACCCGGCGCTGTTGCGAAGCGTGCAGTTGACGATCGCCAGACGCGGCGGCACGCTTGCCGTGCCGGTGGTGGTCAGGTTTGCTCCGCTGGGACTCCCGCCGTACTCGATGGTCACATGCTCGAGACGGTTGTTTACCGAGTTGGAATAGTAATACTCGACGCCTTTCCAATAGCCGGCCGTCGCCTCTTTGGCGGTAAAGGCAATCGGGGCGGTGGAGGTACCGATCGCCTTCAATGAGCCGTTCTCGTTAATCCACGCCGCTCGGGCCTGCCCGAAAACCAGGGTCGCGCCCGCCGAAATGATCAGGTCCGCGTCAACGTCGAGGTCGCTGGAGTCAAAGAGGTAATCGGCGTCGATCGCCTGCCAGGTTTGCGCACTGCTGACCGAGCCGCCGTGAACATTAACCACGTCCCGGGTGTTGCCTGAATAGGTACTGGCCGCGTCCAACACTCCGATCACGTTTTGGGCCACCGAGGCGGCACCCAATGCATTTCCGGTTAACGTGTTGGTCGAGAAGTCGGTGATCACGCTGTCCCCGTCGAGGTACAGGCCGTACCCGGCGCTGTTTCGAAGCGTGCAGTTGACGATCGCCAGACGCGGCGGCTCGGTTGCCGTGCCGGTGGTCGTCAGGTTTGCTCCGCTGGAACTCCCGCCGTACTCGATGGTCACATGCTCGAGACGGTTGTTGCTCGAGTTGGAGTAGTAGATCGTCAGCCCGCCCCAATAGCCCGGAACCGCTTCCCGGCCGGTGAACACGATCGGATTCTCCGTTGTCCCGACGGCACGGAGCGACCCTCCCGAATTGACGCTCATCGACCGGCCCGCGTCGAACTCCAAGGTCACGCCCGGGTTGATGGTCAGGGGCGCGTTCACGTCGATATTGGAAGTCACGCGGTAACATGCCGCCGACAAGGTCGTGGCCGTGTCGATGTCGTCGGAAAGCTCGATGCACACCGTGGCCCCCGGCCCAGGACCGGGACTACACATCTGGCCGCTGAGCGGCACCAGTAAGCTCAGGCCGACCAATGCCAGCACTCGCGAGAACCCGATTGCAGATTTGCATCTCATCACCAGTTTCCTCCTGTTAAGCAGGCCAACAATCAAGAACACTACCCTACCCTATGGAGAAGCGCGCTCGCAAGAGGCGCCAATTGCCGAACGTCGGATTCCAACCCATCATGCCCATCATGAACACGACGACCTGATCATCGGATGCAACATGACGCATATTAGAGCAGGGCCGGCCATCTGTCCAGCGGCGGGAACGGCTTGTCGTGCGAGCGTCGTATCACGAGCCGTAGATCTCGGCAGGCACATCGACAATTGCCTTGATCCGGTCTGCAATATCGCGTAGTGCGTCATCGTCCAAGGGCGCGACGAACGGTTCGGCCGTTTGGCGAGCGACGGTATACACCTGCACAAGGCGAATGCGGCCGCCGACCCGGACAAGCCAGGCGAGTCTCTGGGCGAAGGCTTCCACCTCGGCTTGCGGCGGGGGCCGGTCGTGCAGCTTCATCCACAAGGACTGGATCACCACCGGCCGCACGCGTGAGACTTCGAGGATGTTGTCGAGCACTCGCTGCAGAGGGACACTGGGGCGGTTGACCCCGCGAAAGTATTCCTCCGTTCCTGCGTCAAGCTTGGCCCAGATCTCGCCATTGTTGGCGTCCATGAGGGCCAGGGCTTCCCGCACGGGTGGTCGATGCAAGAAGGCGGCGTTGGTGATCAGCACGGTCTTGGCGTCGCTGAGGCCACAGGCTCGACGCAGCTCGGCAACGATTTGGACCGCGGAGGGAAACTCAGGTGCGCCGGTGGGCTCGCCGTCGCCCGAGAACGCGATGTCACGGATTCTTCGCTGCGATTCCGGCACGCGGTCAAAGGGGGGGCGAACAAAAAGATCCCCGCTCGCAGCGGATTGCAGCGTGGTTTCGAGCTCGGTCCGAAGCCGGGCGAGGTCAACTCGCTTGACCGCCGCCGGTGCGTCGCGGTCCACCTGGCAGTAGACACAGTTGAAATTACAGGCCTTGTCCGGATTCAGATTGATGCCGATGGACAAGCCGCCGCTGCGACGGCTGATCACCGGGTAAACGTAAAGGTTTTCCCGCCAGTTTCGCGGGTGGCTCGCGTGAAGGGGCACGGGGGTGTGAGATCCTTCCGTTGTCATAGAATCAGCCGTCTCGCGTTGACAAGGGCCGCTACATTGTAGTCGGGAAATGCTCGCCGGCCTGCAGCCGGCCAAAAACGTTCGGCCGGCGGCGGCAACAAGTATCGCAGGCGCTTACTCCGCCAGGCCGCCGCCCTGCACCGGCCGATAAGGGGCCATCTGCTTGGGATCCTCGGCACCGCGGATCACGATATTGTTGTACTCGAGCAGCGTTCCCTTCTGCCGTTCGAGGTTGCTGAGGGCAACGTTGTATCGAACCAGCGAGTCGAGCAGTTGTCGACGGCCCATGGACAGCGACTCGTACGAGTCCATCTCGATCTGCAGATTGGGTGCGTCTCGTCTTTCCTGGCGGGCCTTGGTGGCTTCGGTCCATTCCTCGGACGATGTCACCCACCGATAGCTGGGGCCGACCTGCTCATACTCCGACTGAATCATCCGTATCGCCTGTTGGATTTCGAGAATCACGTTCTCGATCTGGTCGCGGTAGGCGGCAATGGCCTGGGCCTGCTGAAGGCGGGCCTGCCGAAGCTTGGCCTCGGGACCACGGTTGCCGATCGGCCACTCGAACTGCAAACCGACGACATACTCGTGAAAATCGTTTTCCGACAACTGGCTGAACGCCCGGTCGGAATTGGTGCCAAGGCCGTCGACCACGTACCGGAACAGGAGGTCAAGTTTCGGCAGCGCCTGGTTTTTGGCCACACCGATTCCGATTTCGGCCTTCTCGATCGCGAGTTTGGCCTCTCGCAACTCTTCGCGATTGGAGAGCCCCACCGCAATCTCGCCTATCTGATCCAGGACCACCGGCTCGATGAGCGGCAGATCGACAGGGATAATGCCGACATCTTTTGAGAGATCCATTTCCGGATCGTTGATCAACCGTTTCAGCGCATCCTCCGCATCCCTGACTCGCTTGGTCAGGGCCACAAATTCCGCCTCGTGCCGCTCGATCCGGCTCTGGATGAAGCTGAGCTGCACCCCGTAGACGTCGTAACCGGCCTCGAACCGTTCTTTGAGGTCCTTGTGGATGATCTCCAGGTCGCTCAGCAACTGGCTGACGACGCCGATCACCCGCCGGGCCTGCAACAACTGCCAATAGGCCTGCTCGACGCTGAACAGGATCTCTCGCACATCGCGCTTGAGTCTCTCGATGCTCATCTCGCGGTCGAGCTTCGTCAGCTCGATCTGGGCACGGTTGTAATCAAGCCCGAAACCGCGAAGCAGGGGTTGCTGAAACTGAACGACAAAACTGTTGAAATAGGTCGGGTTGAA
Source organism: Phycisphaerae bacterium (assembly GCA_035384605.1). Classification (NCBI taxonomy): domain Bacteria; kingdom Pseudomonadati; phylum Planctomycetota; class Phycisphaerae; species Phycisphaerae bacterium. The sequence goes on along the minus strand of DAOOIV010000044.1, from coordinate 31,204 downwards.
GGTCTGGAAAACCAGGTCCGTTTCGCTGCGGTTCCAGGCGTAGCTGAACTGCACCAGCATGCCGGTGGGAAGCATCTTGCGGACTCCGCCCTCGAAAGTTCGTAGCTGGCTGTTGTTGCTTTCGAGCCGGGAGCTGCTCGGCCGGTCCTGCTTGTTGTTCTGGAAATTGGCGAAGAAGACCTCATCGAACATCGCCTCTGCTTCGACCACGCGGGCCGTGTGGATGGCCGGGTTGTAGCTCTGGGCGGCGATACCATAGCTGTTGACGAGGGTGCGACGCATTGCGTCGGCGAAGCTCAACCTGATTTCGTGAGGGCGCTCGATGACCTTCAGTCTGTTCTCGATGCCGGGCAATCGCTTCTCGAAGTTGGCTCTTTTTTCGTCGATCTGCTGAGTTTTCTGTTCAGCGGTCAGGCGATCGTTGCGATTGATCGCCTCGATCGTGCGGGCCAACTGTTTTCTCAAGGCCTCGGGCAAATCTTTCGGATCGGGGATCTGCCGGTCGATGACCTCCTCCTGGGACAGCGGCGGAATCGCCGCAGGGGCGATCATGCGGGAGGGCACGTCGCCCGAAGGCCGGGTCGCCGCCGGCTCGTCGGCCGACAGCCTGGCCTCGGCAACCATCCGAGCTCGGCGTCCGTGCGGATCGGCGGACGGACGGCCCGCGTCTCGAAGCGAGGACTCGCAACCGATGACCTGTATCAGGAGGAGAAACGCAATCAGGCCACAGACGGGCTTGGAGCATCCAGGCAGGGACATCGGCACTCCTTGAACAGCCGCCACCGGCTGTCGGGCCGGGCAGCTCACCCCGCCCAATCCCAGCTCGCGCCCGAACATGCCCTTTCCAGAGGCAGCTTGTGCGGCATTCTAATGCTGCTGCAGGGAGTGTCAATGACGCGAAACCCGACCGCCGCTCAGAGTCGGCGGCGAATCCGGCAAGGATGCGCCACGGTTTTTTCAGAAGGTCCTTTCAGAATTGCAGTCGCGGGCCGCTATCCCCCTGCAACCCCGCCGCCTTGGGGGTCTGGGCCCTCGCTTACGCTCGGGATCCCGAAAAAAGCTGCGAAAAAGCGTCATCGACCCACGCGCTCACGAGGCACCGACTCCCGTGCAATGCCTCGTCAGCCGATGTACAATTGTGGACCCGCGGGCCCCATGGGGTAGACTATGGCCATGACGACCGAAAGAGACGAAAGCCAGGACACCGTTCAGCAACCGCAAGCGACGCCGCTTCGGGTCAAACAAAGGCCCGCGCAGAGCATCCAGGAGTATCATCGCTACTGCCCTGGCGAGGAGAGAATCCGGATTTCCGACGCCATCTGTTTCGGGCGAAGGCGCAGCAACTTCCCCAAATGCGTCGGCTGCCAGTTCAACGATGACGAAAAGAAGGACAAACCGGTTCCCGTGCCTTTGCCGGGGGCCGCGGCCAGCATTGAAGAGGCTGACCGCCGTCGAATCGAACGTCTGTTTCGTCAGTGCGACATTCTGGGCACCTGCCCGGACATGCTCGACCAGGAGATGGCCTGGCGCGTGGGTCTGGCAACCTCGTTGTTTCTGAAATCGGAGCTTCGCGGCTACGACCGCAGTCAGGTCGAGAAGGCGACGGTGGTTGTCGGCATCGACATGCGAAAGACCAGCCGCGAGCTGGCCGAGTCGCTCATTGAAGGCCTGCGCAGCGGAGGCTCGCCGGTGATCGACATTGGGATGATCGACACGCCCCAGCTCTACTTTGCGGTGAATCGCCTCGGCGCCTGCGGGGGGGTCCAGGTGACCGGCGGGAACCGACCCGCAACCCATAATGGCTTCAAGCTGTGCGGTCAGAAGGGCCGCACCATTACCAGCGAAACCGGGCTGGTCAAGATCAGCAAGACGGTGTTGAACACCACCCGTCACTCCGCCCCTCAGATGCCGGATCTCCGCCGGCTTGACTTGAGCGGTCCGTACAAGGAATACGTTCGCAGCTTCCTCGCCGACCCGGTTACGGGCTTCGACTCCGAGCGGCCGTTGAAACTGGTCGTGGACGCCTCCAACGGGATGGCCGGCCGCTGGTTGCCGATCATCTTCGACGACGTCGAGTGGCTTGAGATCACCCCCCTCAACTTCGAGCATAACGGCGAGTTCAGCCATGACCCCGACCCCCTTGTGGAGGACAACCTCAAGCCGCTCCAGGAACGATTGCTCCGAATCAACGCGGAACTGGGCGTGTGCTTCGACGGCGATGCCGATTGTTGCGTCTTCGTTGACAACAAAGCTCAGCCCATCCGCGCCGATACGCTCGGGGCCCTGCTGGCGCGAGAACTGCTCAAGTCCAATCCCGGCCAGAGTGTGATCTATGACCTTCGGAGCAGCCGCGCGCTACCGGAGGAAATCAGGAAAGCCGGCGGGTTGCCCAGGCGTGAACGCGGAAACCAAGCCTTCGTAAAGAAGGCGATTGCCGATGCCAAAGGCCTGTTTGCCTGCGAGTTGAACGGGCGCTATTACTATCGTGACAATTTCTACTGCGAATCGGCAATAATCACGCTCGTCCACGTGCTGAACATCCTGACCGAGACGGGCAGGCCGCTGGACGAGCTGGTCGCCTCACTCAAGCGCTACGCCAGGTCGGGCGAACGGCGTTTCCGCCTGGACGGCAAGACGGATATCGTTGCCGTCCTGTCCGACAAGTACAACAATGGAAGCATCAACTATCTCGACGGCATCACCGTCATCTTTGAGGATTGGTGGTTCAATGCCCGCCCCGCCGCCGACCGGTCGTTTGTTGAACTCAACGTTGAGGCCATCAACGAGGCCATGCTGAAGGCCAAGCTCGCGGAGCTGTCGCAGCTCCTCGGCGACCCTCTGGTCAACGGAGCTTGAGTGAGGAACCCTTGGACGAGCCTCTTGCAGACGCCGGCCGAAGCGTCGAACCGGACCCGCGAGGTGCAGTACCAACGATGACGCCTGGGGATGAACACGTTCACTATCTCCGCCTTGCCAACGGAATCGACCTGGCGGTTCTGCCAACCGGTCGCCGGTCGGTTACGGCCATCGAGATGCGTTTCCTGGGCGGTTACGCCTACGAACGGCCCGACCGGCTTGGCGTGGCCCATATCCTGGCCGAGACTATGACCAAGGGAACGCAGCGGCGGGACGGTCGGGCTCTCAACGATGCCTTTGACGAAATCGGCACCAGCTACGCCGTCTCGGCGGCGAGGGAAACGTTCGTCATCTCATGCGTATGCCTGCCCGAGTTCGTGGCGCAGGCCGTGGAACTGCTCGCCGAGATGATCAACGAACCCAGCTTCCCCGGCGAGGCTTGCGAGGTGGCGGTCGAACTCGCCCGGCAATCGCTGGCCGCCCTGGAGGACGATCCTCTCGAACTGGCCAAGAAGTGCCTTTGTCAACAGGCGTACAGCCCCCCTCTGAACCGCCACGTCTACGGCGAGCCTGCCACCGTCGAGCGCATCGGTCGCGAGGACGTTGTCGAGCACTGGCGGACGTACCTGAAGCCTGACCGTTTGCTTGTCTCAGTGGCCGGTGCCGTTGACCCGAGCGCCGTGGCGGACCTTTTCGAGCGTCTTTTTCCGGCAACGGGCCTCAACGACCCCGTGGTGAACGCATCTTTGCCGCTGTCATTTCCGCTTGGGTTCCGTCCGGGACAGTCGCATCGCCAGAAAGATCTCGAGCAGGAACAAATCGGGGTGTGTTTTCCCGGAGCGTCGGCCGTGGACGAAGATGAGGCCGTGGAACGCGTGATCATCGGCCTTCTGTCGGGAGGAATGAGCAGCCGACTCTGGCAGTCCATCCGGGAGAAGCAGGGTCTCGTCTATTGGGTCGGGGCCTGGTTTGACCGGCCCCGAACGGGCGGAATGATCCATCTGGGCTCGTCCTGCACTCCTCAAAACCTTGAGGCGACATCGGAAATGCTTCTCAAGGAAGTGAATCGGCTGGCCGACGACGTCACCGAGTCTGAAGTCCAGAGAGCCATCAGCGGCATATTGGCATCGGCGCAGACCCACGGCGACGTAACCCGGGCCAAAGCGACACGCATCGTCAACGATCTGTTTTACCTCGGCCGGCCCATCCCACTGGAGGAAAAGCTGTCTCGCATCAGGGCTGTCACAATCGGCGACGTCCGACAGTACCTGCGACGGCATCCTCGCGAGCAACTGAGCATCGTCACGGTCGGCCCCAGATGTCTGAAAGACTTCAGGTAAGGCTGCGTCGGTCGCGCTTTTTCGAGGCAAGAACATGGCCCATACTCGGTTCTTTCAGGAAACACTAGCGAACGGGTTGATCGTGGCCGTCGAGGTCATGCCTGAAACCCGATCGGCGGCTTGCGGCTTTCTGGTCCGAGCCGGATCGCGGGACGATCCGCCGCGTCTGGCCGGCATGTCTCACTTCCTGGAACACATGTGCTTCAAGGGAAATGAGCGGCTAACCTCCGAGGATCTCAACATCGGCTTCGACGAGATCGGTGCCGACACCAACGCCCAGACCAGCAAGGACCAGACCTTTTACTACAGTTGGGCCCGCTGCGAGGACCTCGGCAGGCAAATCGAGTTGCTGGCCGAGTTGATGAGACCGTCGATTCCGGCCGGAGAATTCGAGATCGAGAAGGACGTCATCCTCGAGGAAATTGCGACCTACAAGGATGACCTGTCCGCCCTGGCCTATGATTCTCTGTACGAGGAGCTTTGCCCGGGCCACCCCATCTCGCGTCCCGTGCTCGGTTATGAGGAGACGATTCGAGTCATGACGCCGGAAGACATGCGGGACTATCTCGGCCGCAAGTACGCCGCGAGCAACATGATTCTGATCATCACGGGAAACGTCGATCCGGCCGAGGTGATGGGCCTGGCGCGCCGGTATTGTGGTAGCTGGCCGTCCGTAATAAACAAAGGCCGTGATGGGCACCCGCCTGCGCTGAGGACGGGGGCAACCGGCCGGATCATCGACCGTTTCCACCAGCAAGCGGTTGCAGTAGCATTCCCCTCGGTCCCGACCACTCACGCCCTCGACGAAACCGCCGAGGCAGTGGCGGCCATCCTCGGCGGCAGCAACTCGCGCTTCTTCTGGAATATCCATCAGAAGGGCCTGGCCACTCGGGTGAGCGTCATCCGGGAGGAGTACGCCGATTTCGGGGTTATCATTCTGGTCGGGCTGTGCGAACCGGAAAACGCCGAGAGACTCCTGGAGGCCATGCGTCGCGAGGCCGAGCAATTGACCCGAGACGGACCGGAGCCCAAGGAAATACGACGGGTAAAGAATCATCGCCGCACGATGCTGACAAGTGAATCTGAAGCCCCCGGTTACCGCCTCGGACAAATTGCCGATGATATCGACTATCGCGGCAGCCCCCGCACGATGGAAGAGAGGCTGGCGGAAGTGGATGCCGTCTCGGCCGATACGATCGCCACGTATCTAAGAGACTACCCTATTGTGGGCGAAGGCTTCGTCGCCACAATCGGACCGCGGATGTGGCTTTCGGCGAAATGAAGCGGCCTTGTCGAGGGTCCGGGAAGACGTATGGAACCGACCACCCCTGATGAACACGATATCGCCCCGCCACCACAGGGCGGCCCGCCGGACTCTCCGCCCGACGCGGAGGGCCACGCGGGCCTGGCAGTAACCCGGCCGCCGATAGCATGGATGGCGCCGGGCATGCCATTTGCCCGGCCAATCACGATCACCGTCCTTTGGCCGGATGCCCCCGTCTGTGTTCCCGGTAGGGCGCCGGCAGAAACGGAGCAGCCGTTGTCACGGGCCCGGGCGGTTATCGAGATCATCCTGGCAGTCCCGGTGGCCGCCGTCGGAGCCGTGGTGGGGTACAGCGTGGGCAAGAGCTTCGAGCCTGCCGATGAAAGATGGCTCCGAATCGCCGACTCCATGGGCTTGGGCCTCGGTGCCGTACTGGCTTGCATACTGCTCGTGTGGCTTGGAAACCGCAAGATCAGCAGCATCGGGTTGACCATGCGCCAGTGGCACCTTGACCTGGGCATCGGCTTCGCCTCGTTGCTTGCGACTTGGGTCGTACTCCTGGCGTTTGGGGGCGTCATTGTCGTCCTGTTTCCGTCCGTCCTCCAGGAGCAATCGGCGGCCCAAAAGGCGATTGAAGCCAGCTTTCCCAAGCTTTCTTGGCAACAGATGCTTGCTCTTTGCCTGTGCATCGCGATCTACGAAGAAATCGTCTTTCGCGGTTTCCTGCTGACGCGTTTGCATGCACTGGTTCGCCGATGGTGGCTGGCCGTGGTGATCGGAGCGGTATTGTTCGGCCTGCCGCATCACTACCAAGGGTGGTGGGCAGTGTGCGGCATCACTCTTCTGGGACTGATCATGGGCTCGCTGTTTGCCTGGCGAAAGAGTCTCGTGGCACCCATCACGATGCACCTGTTCCACAATTTCGCCGTGTTCATGCTGCTGGACCTGGTCTCCGGCATGCGGAACTGACGGGCGAGGTTATGAGGGTCCGGTGACCTGCGGGGTTGGGTGGCCGGTCATCTATTCATCTTTGACGCACCGAAAGCCCACGGTCGCCAACCGATTCATGCCCGGGCCGAAGAGCGGCAAAGGGTGGTGATCATAGATTCGGCGCGGCCCGCCTCTGACCCACCAATGCCCGCCGGGCGGTTGGTACCAGCCGCCGCCCCGCAGAAAGACAACCTGGTGACGGCCATTGTCGGACAGACTGGCCGTGTACTGCCACACATTACCAACAAGATCCTCCACACCGAAAGGACTGGCTCCGCGGGGATGTTTCAACACGGCGGAGGTGCCCTTGGCGTCAATGGGACATCGCGCGGCCTGGGGTTCGTCGAACCCCCAAGGCCATGGGCGGCCGTCTTCGCCTCCGGCTGCAAACTGCCATTCTTCCTCCGTCGGCAAGCGTTTGCCAGCCCAGCTCGCGTATGCCACGCAATCATCGTAACTCACGTAAACCACCGGATGATCCTCATGGCCAACAGGCGGTTTCCCATCGACGAAATGATGCAAGAAGTGAGTTGCGTCTTTGGGGTTGTAACCCGTAACGCGGACAAACTCGGCATACTCGGCGTTCGTGACGGGAGATCGGTCGATCCAGAAGGGCTCGATGTGCACCGTCCGAGGTTTCGAGGCCTCACCGGGACCGTACTGGTCCAACGTGTGATAGCACGGGATCCACGTGGTTGCCCCGTGCTTGACGACGTATGAGAACTCCCCGCCCGGAACGCGGATCATTCCGGCCGGCGGCGACTCAGGGTCAACCGGCGCCGTCCTCCCCGGCTTGTCGATGCGGAAGTAGCGAAGTACGCTTTCCGGCAACACCACCTGATCCAGCAGTTGGTTGTTCGCATCGAGCAGTCGAACCACGATTGCGTCGTTGGTATGACGACCGAATGCCTGGTAGAGATCCAACTGGACTCGCTCTGCGGCAGGCACTCGCAGGGGATTGGTATCCGGTCGTACTCGATTACACCAGATCTCGACCACTGCCGGCAGCGACATTCGGTCTACGGTGACCTTGAGCATCTCGAATTCCAGTTCGGCGTCCAGGACTCGCGGCAGGACCGCGATACACCCTGCGGAAAAATCCCCGTCGCCCCCCTGGCGACCGGCTTCATAGGGCTCGATCCGCACACTCAGAAGGTCATGATCTCCCTCGCGCCGGACGTCAACCGGGCGGTCGTTCCACAAGTCGACGTAGTGCACCTCAGGACGATGCGGCAATCGAAGGAGCACGCCTTGATGGCCGCCAGGGTCAGTCCCGCACAGCGTGTAGATCGTCTTGCCCGCCGCCGGCCAGCGATTGACCCACACTTCACGATCCAGGCTGCCGACGAAAGGCTCCCAATTCAACGAGGAAAAATTGGCCCTGTTGGTGCGCAGAATGTTGACCGCCCGGGCCAGGACACCGAAATCCTCCTGGCAGGAAGGCCGCTTCTCGGGAAACATCGTGTTGATCTCGACGCCATGCCCGTTGAAGAAACTGAGCACAAAATCCCTGCGCAGCAGTCGGCCGGCGGCCCCATCCTGGCATACCCGCAATTGCGGCTGATGGGGCAGTAGATACTTTTTGAAGTTGAAGTATGGCATTTTATGGACATTGTGGATCCGTCCGAGCAAGTTGGTCTGGCTCTGATACCAGCCGTTGTCGCCTTCGGCATAGGGGAGCAGTTCGCGGCCGCTTTTTCGGGCCATCTCGCGGATCTCAGGCGGAGTCGTGTCCATGATATCCATCAGGACGCCGTGCGCCCCGACGGCGTGGGCCGTGTTCACGAGTTCCCTGTAAGAATCCAGATGTCCCTGCTGTGACGGATCGCGATCGGTTTCGCTCCAGATGCAGTGGGCAATGATCGTCCGCGTACCCATGGTCTCCGCCTTGCGAACCTGCTCCGCCAATCCTTCGAGGCCGCCGGGCATATCGCGGAAGTGCTCGAACTGATAACGGGCGTCCCATCCTGCCCGCGGCCAGAAAGGCCAGATCATGAAAACGTCGTAACCCCCGAAGAGTCTGCGAGCGTTGCCAAGGGACTCAAGCAACCGATACCGTCCCGTGCGCGGGTCCATGACCTCCTGGTCCCACGCCCAGTTCAGCCAGCCAACCACGATATTTCTTGACCAGGCCAGATCCGGATGGTTGTACTCGGAATAATCGTACTTGGAGGGATCGACCCGGTATCCGCCACGCCGACGATAGGTTTCGCTGAGGGCCTCAGACCGGTTACCGATCCCGACGTCGAGATGCAAGGTGTACGTCGCCGATCGACCGGGTTTCAGAATCACTTCGGTCCCTTGCCCTTCGCCGTGGTCCCTGGTCAGCAATGAGCAAACGTAAGCTCGCCCGGTCGTGGCAGGCATCGTGGCAAAGACATCACGGGAAAACTCGACCGGGACCCACACGGGATGCCTTCCGACCCCGCCGGCCACGAACTCGGGAGGACACAGCGCGAAATGATCGAGGCAAGCCTGCTGCACCTGCTCCGGGGCATCAGTCCAGCGCGTAAACGGCGGCAAGAGGACGCCGCGGATATCCTGTGAGCCTGCATTACTGATCACGATCGCGAAGCGTCGCTGACCGTACGGGCCTGTATCCAGGCTTTTGACAACACACGTCAGGTTCTCGATTCCCAGATGGACCTTCCATTCGCCGTCCCCGGTTCGAGCGGAAGTCGATGCACGACCGCCCTTCCACCGAACGAGCGGTTCCATGGAAAACAGGACATTTCCGCCTTCATCGTGCCAGGTCACCGCCGGTCCCTGTTGATGGTCAAATTCGACGGTGATTCCGGCCGGCGTGTCTGCGTGCAGTATCAACAGCAGCACAATCGTCCAAACGCGCACAACTATGACCTTCTCCGTCAGACAAGGATTGCTTTCCGCCGACAAGAAGTGTTCCTCATCCTCGCGCGCGAGCCCCGATATCGCGACGATAGTAGGCACCTTCGAAATGAATCTTGGCCACGGCCTCGTAACAGCGTTTACGGGCGGCCTCGAACGTCTCTCCCAGAGCCGTCACTCCGAGGACGCGTCCCCCTGCCGTAACGACCTGACCACCGACCATCCTGGTACCGGCGTGAAAGACGACCACATCCGGGATTGCATTCGCCTCGGCCAGTCCCGTGATCGGCTTGCCGCCCTGATAGTCGCCCGGGTAACCGCCGGATGCCATCACCACGCAGACCGCTGCCCGCCGGTCCCAATCGAGCGTGATGCTGTCGAGCCTCTCGTCGATCACCGCCTCGAAGACATCGACAAGATCGGTCTTAAGCCTCATCATCAGTGGCTGGGTTTCCGGATCGCCGAAGCGACAGTTGAACTCCAGGACCTTCGGCCCGCCGGTGGTCAGCATCAGGCCGGCGTACAACACACCCTTGTAGGTGATCCCCTCTGTGCGAAGGCAATCGATAATCGGAACCAGAATCTCCGCCTCAATCTGCCGGAGTGTCTTGTCATCGACCAACGTCGTCGGGCTGTATGCTCCCATTCCGCCCGTGTTCGGGCCGGTGTCACCCTCACCGATCGGCTTGTGATCCTGGGCGTTTTCCATCACGTAGATGTTGTGACCATCGACAAACGCCAGAACGCTCACTTCTGGGCCGGTCAGTCTCTCCTCGACCACCACTGTGTCACCCGCGTCCCCGAACTCCCTGGCAACCATCACACGTTCGAGAGCAATCAAGGCTGCCGCCGGGTCGTCGCAAACGATCACGCCCTTTCCCTTGGCCAAGCCGGCAGCCTTCACGACTACCCCTGCGTCGCGCGTGGCCACATATGCCTTTGCGTCGCGATACTTGGTGAAAATCCTGGCCTCGGCGGTCGGCAAAGAACGATGCCGCATCATCTCCTTGGCAAAGGCTTTGTCCCCTTCCAATCGGGCCGCCGCCTTGCACGGTCCGAACGCCCGGATCCTTGCGGTCGTCAGTTCATCGACCAACCCCATGCACAACGGATCCTCGGGCCCTACCACCACCAAGTCGATCTTCTGCTCACGGGCAAACTTCACGATCCCTGGAACATCTTCCGCTTTGATAGGCACGTTTTCGGCCACGTCCACCGTTCCGGCATTGCCGGGAGCACAGTACAACTTGCTCACCCGCTTTGACTGTGCCAGTTTCCATGCCAAGGCGTGTTCTCTTCCACCGCTACCGACCAACAAAACTCGCATCAGACAGACTCCAATGATGGGCTGCGGTTCATGTCCCCGTTTTGTGCCCGACAGATTACCGGCAGAGGGGTGATTGGCAAGGGCGTCATGCAATCCGACCGGCACGGCCGGGGATCGCAATCGTGCCGCAACCACGCCCGCGTCAGGGATTCTGCCCACCAACATCCGCTCGGGCTTACGGATCTTTACGAAAACGTACGTTCAGGCGAAAATGCGCCCCGCGAATGGGCGTTTTTGCCCGCGTTGTTCTCAGAAGCCGGATCGCAGACGCCCATCCGTCAACGCGGCTGCCACTGCCATCAGCCTTACGGATGGACGGTGCCTGTTGGGACGAAGCATGATGGGCAACTTTCGCCAGATGCACGGGGCCGGTTTTGCCGATCCTATTAGCCGACCACCAGCATGATGGGCAACAGGCAAGGCATGGAGTTTCCGGGAACCCAAGGAAGCTAGTCGTCGAGGCTAAGTCCATATGTTTCTAACACTTGCGACTCTTGCCACACCGACGGCTCCGGCCGATCCTGTGTTCGCGTCCTGGGGAGATGTTTTTCGCGCCTGGGGCGGGATCGTCCGACAGTTCTGGTTGGTTGCGCTAGCGGCTTTCCTGGTTGCCCTGATCGTTACTCCGATTGTCCGGAAAATGGCCCTGAGCAGAGGTATCGTCGACCAGCCAGATGAGTTCCTCAAACCTCACGGGCACCCCATCCCCTATCTCGGCGGTGTAGCGATCTTTGCCGGATGGGCTACTGCCATCCTCCTAGCCTTGTGGATGACGAACACAATGGTAACGAGCTGGGTGATGGTCGGCGTCGCCTTGGCAGGCTTTGCAACGATGTTGATCGGGTTGTTCGATGACCTGCGAGTGATGCCGCCCCTGGTCAAACTGGCGTGCAATATCGGCGTTGCCGTGATTCTCATCTGCTTGGGAATCGGCGATGATCTCATCAACGTGGTGACGCGGTACAGCGGCATGCAGTTCAGCCAGGAAGATCGCTGGCTCGAGCTCATGTACTCTGTACCGGTAACCATCGTGATCGTGGTCGCCGCCTGCAACGCCACCAACCTGATTGACGGTCTCGACGGTTTGTGCAGCGGCGTCCTCGGCATTATCTCCATAGGCTTCGTGATTTTGGCCGTTCATCTGCGCGTGGTGTATCCGAGTTCGCCACTGGGCGATGACCGCGTCGTCCTGGCCATGGGCATGCTTGGTGCGGCCCTGGGTTTTCTGCCTTACAACGTCAACCCTGCCAAGATTTTCATGGGCGACGCCGGATCCATGCTGCTCGGTTTCAACGCCGCGGTACTGCTTCTGATGTTTGGAGAACAGCGCATCGTCCGCTGGATGATCGGGGCGACCATCATATTTGGGCTCCCGGTTGCCGACATGCTGCTGGCAATGGCCCGGCGGTGGCGAAATGGCAGGCCGATCATGATCGGCGACCGGAGCCACTACTACGACCAGCTCAGGGACCGGGGCCTCAGCGTGCGTCGGGTTGCGGCCATCAGCTATGTACTCGCCTTGGCGTTCGTGATTGTCGGCACATCCGTCATTTTCATCCGCACCCGGTACGCGGTCCTCGTCTTCATGTTGACCATTGGCGCGGTGCTGGCCGCCATCTGGAGATTCAATATGGCCGGGATCGAGAAAGAGACACCCGCGACCCACGACCGGCGCAAGCCTTTCTCCCCTCCGCCCCCGGCAAACCGGAGAAGCACAACCTGATGAGCCAGAACCATCTCGAACAGCGTCGCAACTGGTTTCGCTTCTTTCCTGAAGGCAGCCTGGAGTTCGTCGTCATCACCCGTGTCCTGGCCCTGTTGCTGATGCTCATGCTCATGATCGTCAAGGGAACTCAGGCCCCGTTGATCCTGCTGGCCCTCCTGGCAATGCTCTGGCTCGACCACATGCTGACCCTCTCGTGGACCGTGCAACTGGCCACGGATCTGGCCAGCTTTGCAGAAAAACCTCTTCCGGAAGCGGACCAGGAAGCGGTCCGATTCGGTCCAACTCTGCTCATCCTGGCGCTGCCGATCACGCTCTTCTTTGCTGCAGTCGCGCCTTGGCCGGCGGTTTTCCTTCCCCCGGGAACGCCCCGTGAGACGGCCAACGCCGTTCTCAAACCGTTGCTTGGTCTGGCGTCAGTGGCAACCTTGCTTCCTGCCTTCCGGCGGGCAAAGATGCTGCAGATCGGTCGGACCTTCTGGACGTTCGCCTATCTCTTGCCGCTGCTCCATTGGGTGGGGATTCACCGCCTCCTGGCCCCCCTGGACACGAGGCTGTTGAACCAGCTCCGCCGGTCAGCCGCTTCGGATGAAGCCGGCCCCGGGGCCCTCGCTGCCGCAGCCGACGTCCTTTGGATCATCAGCGTCCTGCCCTGGCTCGTCATGGCGGCCTTGACATTCATCAGCCTTGAACCGGCCGCTTCGGGCGGAATGGCGGGCCGGCTGGCCTGCGTGTGCGGCACTCTGCTCTTTGGTCTTTACTCCGTGGTAGATCTTGCAGCCATGGAGAGGGTGCAACGACGATTCCTGCGACTGATTCGCAGTCGATGACCAGGCGAACAATCACATTCCCTTGAAGAGATCCGCGAGTTTGACGCGTAAAGCTCTTGCCAGCCGAAACAGTGTCGTCATTGATGGGGCACTCAGACCCGCTTCGATTTGCGATATCTGGGCCTGGCTGATGCCGATACGTTCTCCCAAAGCCTTCATCGTAAGGTCCGTCTCGTGCCTTGCCAGTTTGAGTCGCTGCCCGAGTTCCGCGATGAACTGTTCCTCGCTGTTGATCAGAACGCCGTCGCTGGACAGCACGAACTCAACCGCCTCCACGAGAGCCGCAGGCGATATCGGCTTAGTCAGATAATTTCTCGCGCCGAGCTGCATTGCCTCCGTAGCCGTCCGCACAGAGGGATGCCCCGTAATGATGATGATTGACGGAGACTCGTCTCGGCCTCGGACATCCCGAATCAGGTCAATGCCCGACTGATCGGGCAGCGACAGATCGACGAGCAGGAGATGGTACTTGCGTTGATCGACGGCCCTGCGGGCCTCCTGAAACGAGCCGACCGCATCCACCTGAAATCCTGCTCTTTCGAGCGTCCGAGCAAGAACGCGCTGAACCTCAATCTCGTCGTCCACCAACAGAATCTGAGCACCATGACGTGGCATGCGGTTGATCTCCCAAACGGCGGTGGTCCGTTCGATCCCCTTCCGACCACCTCGGCCGTACATTCTACCGGAGCAGCACACCCCCTGAAAAGACGCCGATGGAAGCGTTTCGCGAAATCGGCCGAGCGGGATTCAGTTTGGCTTGCCCCTACCGGATGCCGATAATCCAGGGAAACAGTCTGGGGGAGATATTCTTCACCCATTCGGAGTCGACGCAATGAGACTCACTGTCATCGGTACAGGGTATGTCGGTCTGGTCACCGGTGCCTGCCTGGCCGACACTGGAAACGAAGTTGTCGGAGTCGACAAGGATGCCGAGAAGATCAATACGCTCACTCGGGGCGAGTGTCCCATCTACGAACCCGGCTTGTCCGAATTGCTTCAAGCCAACACGAAGGCCGGCCGGCTCCGGTTCACCGCCGACATCCCCAAGGGCATCGAACACGGAGACGTGGTCTTCATCGCCGTCGGCACCCCGCCTCGCGATGACGGTTCCTCCGACATGACCGCGGTCCGGGAGGTTGCCGACAACATCGCCGATCACGCCGACCGGCCGAAAATCGTCGTGCTCAAGAGCACCGTTCCCATCGGAACAGGCGACGAGATCGAAGAACGAATCAACCGCCGGGCAAAACACCGCGTGAACGTCGTCAACAACCCCGAGTTTCTCAAGGAAGGAACCGCGGTGGAGGACTTTCTCAGGCCCGATCGCGTGGTGATCGGTGCCGAGGACCCGCAAGCCGCCTCGGTCATCAGGGAGCTGCACGAACCCTTCGTTCGCAATCAGCGACCCATCTACATCATGCACCGCAAGGCCGCGGAGATGAGCAAGTACGCCGCCAACTCCTACCTGGCCGCCCGCATCAGTTTCATCAACCAGATCGCCAATGTCTGTGATGCCCTGGGCATCGACGTGAACGAAGTCCGACTCGGAATGGGCTCCGATCGACGCATCGGTTTCCAGTTTCTCTATCCGGGCGCGGGCTATGGCGGCAGTTGCTTCCCCAAGGATGTTCAGTCTCTCGTGCACACCGCCCGAAAAGCCGGCGTGCAGGCCGATCTGCTCGACAGCGTTCACCAGGTCAACGAGCGGCAGCGGGAGATCCTCTTCCGCAAGATCGTCGCTCGATTCGGCGGATCATTGAACAATTACTGCTTCGCGATATGGGGCGTGTCCTTCAAACCCAAGACCGACGATATTCGCGAAGCCCCGGCGGTTACGACCATCAACAAGCTGCTCGAAGCGGGGGCCGCCGTCCGAGCCCACGATCCGATTGCTCTGCCCAACCTCCGCAAGCTGCTCGGCGACCGGATCACGTACCACGAATCCGGCTACGAAGCCCTTGATGGCGCCGATGCTCTGGTCATCGTCACCGAGTGGAACGAGTTCCGCTCGCCCACTTTCGAGGAGATCCGCCGGCGCCTGCGCCAACCCATCATTTTCGACGGGCGCAACCTCTATTCACTCGACGCGATGCGAAACCGCGATTTCGAGTATTACTCGATCGGGCGCCCGGCGGTGATTCCGACTCGACGCTGAAGCCCGCGCCGGTCCGTCGCATTTGAGTCGTACGTACAGGGGACACGATTCCACGCCGTTCCAGGCCACAACAAGACGAACGGCCGGTGGGATGGGCAGCACCCCACCGGCCTTGGTCTCTTATCCTGCAGCCCAATCTGACGCCGGCCTACCGCCGTGAAGGGAATGTGTCGGTCATCACCGCCTCTCAATCGGGGACCACCGGCGGCGGCAGCGAATCATCACATGCCTGGTCCGCAGCCACACCAGGCCCGGAAGCGCAATTCTCGAACGCTAACAGGTCCGTCTGGTCAACGTCCAGGTCATTGTTGGTGTCGAAGCAGAAACAGGCCCCCGCGTCGAACAGAAAAGCGGGATCCCCATCGCCGGTAAAGCACATTTGAAGGGCGGCGAAATCAGCCTGATCCACGTCTCCGTCGCCATCACGGTCAAAACGATTATCACCGCAGGGCGGCGGAACACGGGTAAGCGTCAGCGACAGATTATCCCAGGCGACCGCCTGAGGACCGGGATGCTTGTCGTGCTGCAGCAGACGGACCTCGATATTACCCGTGGTCGTGGAGATCGTTTGCTGCGTGACGACGTGTTGCCAATGCCCGTTGAGACTCCAATCAACCGTGTTATTGAGCCACCCCGGCCAGTAGTCAACGCTGAAGCCGTTTCCGCGATCACCATTATCAAAATCCCATAGCGGTTGGTTGTACTGGTCGTCCGTCAGAACATACATCCGGTTGCCAACGCCCCATGGATCACCCGGTTCCTTGTAGACATAGCAGTCGTATTCGAACGTTGCGACGTAGGTTTCCCCCGCAGGAACGGCGGCCGGGAACTGCTGC
The DNA here is from genome assembly GCA_035384605.1 of Phycisphaerae bacterium. Lineage (NCBI taxonomy): Bacteria > Pseudomonadati > Planctomycetota > Phycisphaerae > Phycisphaerae bacterium. Next base: position 15,036 of record DAOOIV010000044.1, on the reverse strand, counting down.
TGCATCCACGCGGCACCGGTGAAGTCCATTTCTGCCATGTTTGACGAGAAGCCGGCCGACTGTGAACCCGGATTGTCCACGTTGTCGTAGAGCAGCGGGTCGGTGGCGGAGAACAGGATTGGCGTATCGTTGGGCTTCGGTCCGTACAGTTTCGTCGTCCAGCCGGCCAGGCCGTCCTCGAAATCCTCCGGCTTGTTCACCACCACGGCCGTGCCTTGGGCGGGCAAAGCGTCGGCGGCACCTACGGCAGCCCAAACCGTCACCTCGTTCTCACTGACGCTGCTCACCTTCATGCGGCGTATCCCGCCGGATCCTGCCGGTCCTGCCCATGAAACGTCGACCATGTCATTCGGCTGCAAGCCGTGGCCCGCGCCGAGCGTAACCACGCCGTTGTCGGCATCGGTTCGCGTGGTCAGCGTTCCGGCCGTGCCCGCCGGGTAAGTGAACACAACCGATCCGCCCGGCCGGCGAAGAGTCAGTGTGAGATTGTCCCAGGCCACGGTGTTGTAGTGCGCGTACTTCTCGTGAAACAAAAGCCGGAGTTCGACGTTGCCCGTGGTTGTCTCAATATCCTGACCACGATTGATGGCGCCGATTTCCCAGATGCCTTCCCCCTTATTGGACCACTTACTCCAGCGAACACCGTCGATGCCCATGTCGCCATCGTAATTCATGACGGGATTGTCGTATTTGCTGTCGGTCAGCACGTAAACGCGATTCCCGACCCCCCATGGGTCCTCGTCGCCTGGTCCGTTCGGCGGATCGTCGCCGTCAAAGTAGACATATCGATCTACGACGATCACGACGTCATAGATGCCCGGCTCAAGTAGACCGGGCCACTGGATCTCGATCCATTGGGGCTGCTGGCCGTCCCAAGGAGCCAGATTCGACGAAAAACCGACTGACTGGGAGCCAGGGTAGCCGATGTTTGCACCGTAGATGCCGGCTCCCGTGGAATCGAAGACTAGCGGCGTATTGTTGTTCACCCCCCCCGTCGGGTCATACGCCAGCACTGTCCAAGCGTCCAATCCCGACTCGAAGTCCTCTGTGAAAATCGGATACTGCGTCTGACCTGAAGCGGGAATCGCGACAGCCACGACCAGGCAGAAACCCCAAAACCATCTGCACATGACAGGCCCTCCAAGAAACGAGAATGCAAGAACACACACCTTCCCAACGGAGCAACCAAGTGACCTTCAGGCAATTGGCCCAAGCTACGAATCCTGCGTCGCCCTCCTGCCATAACCACGATTACCGCGCAGGGTCTTGGGTAAGAGTTGCACTAAACCCGCGCTCTCCATCGCCTCGTATCACGATGCATCATACCTTGCGGACGTTCTTGTGGTCAAGAAGAAAACGGGATTCCGTCCGGACATGCAGCGGCTTTCTTGGCCGGCTTTTTGGATTCATGGACCATTCGTGGGACAGCATCGGACCCGCATCAGGAGAAGTCACGCGTTTTACCAGTTTTGTTAATCAGAATTCAGTGACGCTGGCCTGACCGGAATCAACGGTTTTCTTGCCGCGCAAAGCGAGCGACCCGGGCCGACAAGGCCCCGATTGGTCAGGCAGGCGAAGGCCGTTCTTGATTCTCTCATTCTGTTACTCGACCGGCCTCGATGCCGCCAAACGCAGCACATCCCAATCCAGGCGGGCGGCAACCAACGTGGCCTTGGCCTCCGCTATCCGATCGGCTGGTGAGCGTGAGGACCAGTAAGAGGCCGAGAGTAGCTCATTCACGCATGGGGTGGGCGTTACCTGCTGCGTTTTCGTGTCTATCAGGAACATTGCCCCGCCGGCGGACGGCAAGACAGCCGCAAAAGGCTGAAAGTCATCCGGGTACGGTAGCTGCTTGACCACGATCCTGACCGGGGGAGCCGGGTTCTGGCCTGGGAGTGGCATCGGTTCGCAACGGTCCTCACCGGGCACCCACCGATAGAGTCCCCGTTCGGTGCCGAGGTAGAGAACTCCGGCCCTGCTGGACCGAAAGATGCTGTAGATCTGAACCTGCCGGCCAAGCTGTCGGGCCAGCATTGTTGACAGATTGAACATCCGGTGAGGTTTCGCCTCGCAGTACAACCAGGTGCCGTCGCCCAACATGACCGGCTCGATGGGAGCATTGTTGTTGTGGTCGGGGAACTCCTCCGGCAGAACGATGGAGCGCGCTTGGGGCGGGTGCGATCGCAGTTCGGCCGCGAGCTCGTCGGCCCACGGGGCATACTTATGGATCGCCCAGCCACGCTGGCTGAAGGGGATGTGCATCAGCAACGACCAACCTGCCGCGTCGGGCTGGAGCTGGTAGACCTGCTCGCGGCTGACGGCCAACACCGTACGGCCGCTGTCCGACACGATGAGACCGTCGGCCAACCTGTAAGGCCACCAACCCGGCTCGGGCAACGGGATCTCGGTGACCCGGCCATCAGGCGATGCCTTTCCGATGCGAATGTCCCGCGTAATCAGGTAGCGAGTGCCGTCATCCGTCTTGTAGGCGTACAGCACGCGCCGCCACTTCTCGTCCTGGCCGGTGAGGTCCTTGGCGTGTTCAGATAGGAACCGAACAGCCTCCGTCTCAGGCAAGATGTCCCACGGCTTGTTCCAGGGCTTGTTCTCCTGGTCATATGCCCGTATCTTCTCGTACCAATCAAGCGACGCCGCGTAATTGCCTTTGAGCGCCTCCAATCTCGCCCGGTGAAAGCTCGGGGTCAACCGGTTGCGCTGCGCTGCTTCGCAGAATTCTATGGCCTTCTCGAGTTTTGCGACATTCGGGTCCACCTGAAAAGCGAGGGCGCTCAAGAGGTAGTCGAGGTTCATCGCCGGCGCGTACTTGAGCTCTTCTTCAGCGTGCCGGGCCCAAAGATCGGCGGTCTTCGGCCACCAGGCCGAGTAGAGGCGGGCATCCTGAGCAAAGCCCAAGTCCGCCAGACCTCTGGCCAGCGCACGGCGAAAGTCATCCACCTGCCCCTGCCGCAGGTAGACTTGATAGAGGCGATCTTTCGCATGTATGTACTCCCAGTAGGCCTGCTCGCCCTCTGCGTCTGATCCTTCGGGAATCTGTGGCAAGACGTCCTCGCACAATTTCAGCCGGCCGATCCTGACCGCCGCAGGAAAGAGCCACCCAAACCGCACGCGGCCCTGCGGAAAGGCCGCCAGGCGATCCAGCACGACCGACAATTCGGCATCCGCGCCCAGCGCGTCCAGGCAGGTTGCCAGCTTGTGGAGGGCGTGCGCCTGGTCTTCCGGTCGGCGCTTCTCCCCCGCGCGGGCCGGGTTGAGCAGCTCGACCAGAGCCTCGGCGTAGCGCCGCTCTTTGAACACCAGCCGATACGTGAGCTGGTCATGCGCCCACTCCACCATGTCGCCCCCCCTGATGATCCTCCGGCAAATCTCGTCGTGCAGGTGGAGGTCTTCGGGATTGAGGGACGTTGCGAATCCGATGATGGCGGCAAGGTGATTTATGTACGGGGGTTTCTTGAGGATCATGTCCAGATACGCCGGCCGTTCGGCAGGCGGCAGGGCGTAATAGCGGCATCGGGTAATCAAACCCAGCGTTCCCTGGACGGCTTCCACATCGACGCCGAGCTCGTTTCCCGCCTCAATGGCCTTCTCGATGGCCGCGACCGCCGCGGCATAGTTGCCCACGTCGTGTTCGCGGGCCGCCTCGGCCAGATGATCGCCCCAACCCGACTGATACATACACCATTGTATACCGTATTTTCCTTCTCTAAACTTCCTATCGTAAACTCGCTTATCCCGTCGCAGACGCACCGTCCGCGCCCGATTCCGGAAGCGGGTCTCCTCGGCTTTGGACCAGGCCTCAACATCGCTGATCGCTTCACCATCGACCGCCAGAAGAACATCCCCCGGTCGAACGCCCCCATACCATGCCTGCCCGCGCGGAAATACCAGCAGCACGAGCGCCCCGCGACGCGACAGCCGAATGTCCTTCAGGATGCCGGTGATGGCTATCCGGGCCTCGGCCGGCTGGTCGGGCAGGGCCTTCTCCAGGGGTTCCTCCGCAGCGTCGCCGAGCTCCGTCAATCGCTCAGCAGCAGCCTTACGTCGCGCGGGTTGCGGATGGTTGAGATCCCGAATGAGGCGAACGATTTCCCCGTCGACCACCGCGGCGGGAGCAGATGCCGGAGCCGACCGGGTCCATAGAACAGCGGTTAAGAGCAGAGAGACAGCCGTCGCCATGGTGGATTCCCTCCATAACTCCACGCTACAGTCTATCACCTTCGATTACAGTCATCAAACCACCCGGTCGAACCGCCTTTTTGCGGGCCGCAACTCAAGCGCAGTGCGATGCGGAAAGAGGCGGGCAAACCGCATGAATCCGTTGGCTGAACCCATGCCGATCTGCGTCGTCTGCGTCTACAGGACAAGCCCCCGACACAAAGCAGGCCTCGCCGGGCCTACTCGGCTCGGGGGCAAGTTGAGTGAGATGGATTCCCAAGATGGTTGACAGCCCGGGAGAGCGCTTTCCTCCAAAAACCGATCTGCTCCCTTACCGATGCCGGCCCCGCATTGCCGGGGCTGCGATAACGCGCCACGACGTTGGCCGCTCCAAGGTATTGGTACACGTCCTTGCCGATCCGATCGCACACTTTTGTGAATTCGTCGAGCGTCAGACCGCCCAGTTCGCGGTTGTCTTTCTCGGCGTATGCCACCAGCGTGCCCACGTGATGATGAGCCTGACGAAAGGGAATGCCTTTGGCGACAAGGTACTCGGCCAGGATCGTCGCGTCCATGAAGCCCCTGTCCGTCGCGGCCAACAGCCGGTCGGTGTTGAAGGTCGTGTTACGAATCACCGCCGCCGTGATCTCGACCGACGCCTTCAACGTATCGTGAGCGCTGAACAGGTGGATCTTGTCTTCCTGGAGGTCGCGGTTGTAGGCCATCGGCAACCCCTTGGTCAGTGCGAGCATACCCATCAGGGCGGCGTAGACCCGACCGGTCTTGCCGCGAACCAGCTCCATGACATCCGGGTTCTTCTTCTGCGGCATCATCGACGAACCCGTGCAGAACGCGTCCGCGATGGTCACGAACCCGAATTCCTGCGACATGTAGAGGACCAGATCCTCGGCGAGACGCGACAGGTGGCACGCACACAGCGCCGCCGCCGCCAGAAACTCGACGATGAAATCGCGGTCGGCGGTCGCGTCGACGCTGTTACGGGTTATGGAGGAAAAGCCCAGTCGCTTGGCAACCGCTTCCCGGTCAATCGGCAGGGTCGAGCCGGCGAGGGCCCCCGATCCCAGCGGACAGACGTCCACCCTCCTGCGGGCGTCGGAAAACCGGTCCCGATCTCGCTGGAATTGCTCGACATAGGCCAAGAGGTAGGCGCCGGCACTGATCGGCTGGGCCCGCTGCATGTGCGTATAGGCGGGCATCACCGCATCGGCGTATCTCTCGGCCGAGTCAACCAGCGCCGCCTGGAGGTCCGCCAGGAGGGGGAGCACATCCAGATCGATCGCATCCCGGGTGTACAGTCGCAGGTCCAGAGCCACCTGGTCATTGCGCGACCTTGCGGTGTGCAACCGCTTGGCCGGCTCGCCGACTTTGGCGATCAAGGCCCCCTCCACGGCCATATGAATGTCCTCGCAGGCCGGATCCCACTTGAATTTGCCTGCCTCAATATCCGATGCAATCTCCATGAGGCCGCGTTTGATCGCCCGGCAGTCCGACTTGCCGATCAGCCCTACCTCGGCGAGCATCTCGGCGTGGGCGATGCTGCCGGCAATATCGTATTTCCAGAGGCGTCGATCAAAGGAGAGGCTCTCGACGTAGTTTTCGGTCAGTACGTCGGCCGCCTGCGAGAAGCGGGCCTGCCAGCTCTTTTGCGCTTTCATAGATGTCTCTCCACGGGGTTGCGCCTCCTTACCGGTGCCCTCGTCGGCGCCTGGGTCTCGTTTTCTCCTTGAGTGGGCGGCCGGCGACGACGGTCACGGCGGTTCGGTGGTCGGATGGTATGCAAACGGCGGCAGTGGGTCAATCGCAGGTGCGGCCAAGAGGCGGAAACGAGCATATAATCAGGAGATGCGAATGAATCGGTTATGGGCATGGTGCCTCGCCGCGGCGTGGCTTGCGGTTGCAGCCGGCGAAGCCGCGACCACGCGCGGACCGGTTTTGGAGCGGGATCCCTCGCAGGAGGCCTTGCTGGCCAAGCAGGCCGGTCCAAACTTCAAGGTCAAACGCACGTCGCATTTCCTGATAGCCTATGACACGGCCGACGAGGTTGCCCGCGAACTGGATATCCGCCTCGAGCAGACCTATCACATGGTCTTCCTTTTCTGCGAGATGAACGGCGTTCAGGCCCGTTGGCCTGATCGCCGCCTGGAAGTCATCTTCTTCGACAAGCGGCCCACCTACGAACGGCATGTTGCCCGCCTGGGCGTCAACGCCGGGGGCACCTTCGGGATCTACCACCAGCAGACTAATCGGTCCTATTTTTTCAATGCCACCAACGACGAGCAGGTTCTCAGGCTCAAGGAGCAAATCGCCGCGAGCAACGCCAACATCAACAATCTTCAGCAGTCGTTGCGGAACATGCCCGCCAACGGCGGCATCATCGAGGTTCGGTTTTCGGACGGCGAACGCATCGTCGGCAGCAAGGCCGAGGTGGAGAAACGCGTGAACAAGAAGCTGAACGAGGCTCGTGCTGAGCTCAAGAAAGTGGAGGCCCGCCAACAGAGATACTGCGACCAGATCAATCAGACGGTGATCCAGCATGAGACCGCTCATCAGACGCTGTTCAACGCGGGTCTGCACGTTCGGGGGGCCGGCAATCCCAAGTGGCTGATTGAAGGGCTGGCGTGTTTGTTCGAGACGCCGCCAGGCCCGCCCGGCAGCGGCTTCTCGGCGCTGAACGCAGCACGTCTGGAGGATTTCAGAGTCGGCGTCGGCGGTCAAACCAAACGACGGCTGACCAGCCGCGATTACGAGACGGCCATTCAGACCGGCCGTATGGTCTCGCCCAAGGAGCTTATCCTGAATCCCGAGCTTCTCAACGCTCGCGGCGATGCAGGCCTGCACAACTACGCCGTCGCATGGGGCCTGGCACACTACCTCCAGCGCAATCAGCGGGAACAGTTGGCCGCTTACCTGTTGGACGTGAGCTCGCGTCTGCCCGGGGACGACCCCACCCCGCAGCAGGAGTTGGAGTTGTTCGAGGAGCATTTCGGGCCGATCGATGAGATCTTTCTGCGGAAGTTCTCGGGCTACATCCTGGGGCTTACGGCCAGGGCCCAGCTTGACTCGTAGCGCCGGCTCACAACGGGGTCGGATTCCTATTCGGTATCCTGTCCGGCAGTCGGAACAGGTCCGGAAGGTACTCTTGCTCCGACCTCTTCGCGCAAGATTCCATTTCAGAACCGCCTGGATATAATGGACATTCGGTGGAGCGCGGCGACCGGTGCGCGGGTCGCGCCGCGGGACTCTCCACCGTCAGGACGGAATCCATGCCGGCAACTGCGAGACACAAGGCGTTACGGCTGACGCTGGCGGCTGTACTGGGAGGAGGAACGCTGCTATCGCCGGGCTGCGGCGACATTCTTCGGCGGTCCCTGCGGGATGGAGCCATCGCCCTGATTGCAGGCACCGCCACCGGTATCATCGACCCCTACGACCTTAGCAACCTGGTAACCAACATGTTCACCGGCGGGTTCACCGGCGGTTGGAACGGAATCGGCAGCAACTGGAACTGGGACTGGGGCTGGAACACCTCGCCCTTCACCTGGCCGGGAACGTGAAAGAACGGTCACAATTGGGTGGCCTGGAGATCCGTGCGCACGGGGGACCGAGGGGGGAGATGCTGCGCGTGATCTCTCATTCGAGGCAGCTTGCCGGGTGGGGCAGCAGGCGTATTGCGGCCTGCTGAAGGAACAGGGCCGGCACGCGGCTTCTTTTGATGATGAATCCGAGAAAACAACGGCCGGTGCGGGTGGACCGGCCGTTGGGAAAACCTCTCGGTTATGCGGCGTTACAGAAGCTCGGCGATCTGGACGGCGTTCAGAGCGGCGCCTTTGCGGAGTTGGTCGCCGCTGATGAACATGTCGATGCCGCAACCGTCGGGTTGGCTGATATCCTGCCGGATGCGGCCGGTGAACACGTCGTCCTGGTCCGACGATTCAATCGGCATCGGGAAGTAATTCCTGACGCGGTCATCGACCAGCTTTACGCCCGGAGCCCTGGCCAGGATCTCACGAACCCGGTCCTCGCTCATCGGCTTCTCAAAGGTGATGTTGATGGCCTCGCTGTGAGCCCGGATAATCGGCACGCGTACACAGGTGGCCGTAATCTGAATCTCGTCGTCGTGGAACATCTTGCGGGTTTCTTTAACCATCTTCATCTCTTCTTCATTGTAGCCGTTCTCACCGACTTTGCTGTTGTGGCTGAAGAGATTGAACGCGATCTGATGGGGCAGAACCTTCTTGGTCACCGGCTTGCCGGCGAGAAAGTCCCTGGCCTGTTGCTCGAGTTCGAGCATCGCCTGGTATCCGGCCCCGCTGGCGGCCTGGTAGGTGCTGATGACCAACCGTTTGATCCGGTTGGCCTTATACAGGGGGAAGACCGGTACAACCATGATGATCGTCGAACAGTTGGGGTTGGCGATAATACCCTTGTGTTTCCTGACGTCTTCAGGATTGACCTCGGGGGTCACCAGCGGCACGTCCGGGTCCATCCGAAATGCCGAGGAATTGTCCACCACCACGCAGCCGGCTTTGACGGCGATCGGGGCGAATTGGCGACTGATCGAGGCCCCGGCCGAGAACAAGGCCAGGTCAACCCCTTTGAAGCTGGCGTCGGTCAGCTCCTGCACCGTGTGGTCCGCACCCCTGAACTTGATCGTCTTACCGGCCGACCGCGCCGATGCCAGGAAGGTGATCTTGTCGCACGGAAAGCTCCGCTGTTCAAGGACGCGAATGAATTCCTGCCCCACGGCGCCGGTGGCGCCAACCACTGCCACGTGTTTTGCCATCGATGACTTCTCCTGCGCAAAGTGCTCCTGTTTAATCTTTCAGCTACTCTTCTTCTCTGGCAGGGGAGACCCTGGAGAATGCACCAGGCCAACTACGGCCGGAACTCCGGCATGATAGAGGATTGCTCGCCAAGATGCAAAGTCGGGCCGAGCCGAAACAGAAGGTCCGGTTCGGCAAAGGTTTCCGGAAGCGATGCTGAAACGTCGGACGTCCCGATAAGGGCCCGTCGCCTGTCGCGCCACGGGAGTCCTTGACAGACTGACCGGGCCTTCCTAGCTTTCCCATTGAGCGTTCACAGTCGTCTTTCGGGAGGCGTCGGCAATGTCCGAACTGATCAGATTGAGCCTGTCGATCGAGAAGCCGCTCTATGATCGTCTCGAGAAGTTGGTCAAGCAGAGCGGCTATACCAACCGTTCGGAGTACGTCCGGGACATGATCCGAGAGAGGCTTGTCGAGACCGAATGGGATAAAGATCGCGAAGTCCTCGGTACGATCACCCTGATCTACAATCATCACCGCCGACAGCTTTCCGAGAAGCTGATTCACCTCCAGCACCACCACCACACGGCGGTCAAGGTGACCACCCATGTTCACCTGTCACGTGAGCTTTGCGCCGAGGTGATCGTAGTGCAGGCAAGAGCCAGCCGTGTCCGTGAGCTGGCCGACCTGATGCGTCAGCAAAAAGGTGTCCTGCATGCGGATCTGACCATGAGCAGCACCGGCGTGATGTTAGATTGACCGCCCGCAGCGCCCGCCCATCGTCGACGGCGAGGGTTTCAGGCAGCCGTTTGCGTGATTCTCAAAGTGTGGGCGGCTTCAACATTTCAGGGACAAATGGAGGTCTGGCCCGAGAGGTTCACCCTGTCATGCCAAGGCAAGCTCGGCCGACTGAAAGTCGATCCGATGATCGGCCAGAAAGCGGAAGGTGTAAATCCGCGCTACAGCGGAGCCGCGCAGATCAACAGGCCGACAATGAGCGCCGGGTACCCGATGAGCATTACGCCCGTGGAGATGTCATCCGCCAGACGCGTTCTTTCGAGTTGTTGCTCGTGCTCGGATTTGAAAGATGCACGGATGTCCGCCACGGTTGCATGTTCGTCATCGGCCTGCAGTTTCTGGAGTTCGCTGAAATGCGCGGACGTCAGGGGCAATGGGCGGCTTGGCGGAGCGGCTGAGACGACGGCAGGCAGGACCATCATGACGGCTATTGCCAGGGCGAGCGTCAGTAAGCGCGGCATACCCTATCTCCCTTCAAGATAAGACCTTATGTTGGCTCTTGGCAAACGATCATCATGGCGTGATCGCCGCCGGCCCAGATCGTCTCGAACTCGTCGATGGGGTCAGAGTGTAGCTGCTGCACCGACGAGGGATCCAGATAATGGACTATATCGGCCGAAAGGCCCTTGTGGTTCTTGGAAATCCCGATCACAAGAACGGCATGGTTGAAACCCGGATCGGCCGCCGGATCGCGGTTGACCACACAGATGACCGGGTAGCCCCGTTGCTCCAGCCAGTACCGGAGGCCGGTTGGCGGTTTGGCGTCCAGTTGGCCCGTCAGAGTGACGAGATACAGCCGCTCCGGAAGTTGTCGCAGGTAGGCCTTGAAATCCCCGACGCGGGTCTCATCGTAGCCAAGGCGCTTGAGATCCACTTGGACCCCCCGTTCGCTCAGTCTGCGGTCGCCGAGCAGGTAGTTGCTCGCCATCACCACGCTGCTGACCAGGCATGTCGCGTGTGTCGTCGCGGCTTCGTAGCGAACAGGCAGACAGTCCGGGGGCAGGCGATAGGTTCGCCTCGGCTGCTCGCAACCGAGCATGCAGCCCAGGCAGGCTAACCCGGCAAGAGCAGCGGCCAATCGTGGGCCGCTCTTTCTGTCGCCGAGAGGTTGTCGCTGATGCTGCGGAGTTGTCATGGAATCAACGGCTGCAAGATGATCTTGGCTCCCACGATTCGGATGGGGCTGTCCGACGCCCCCTGCGGGCTGATGGTCAGTTCAGCCGACCATCCGCCCATCGCCTCGGGTTTGAGCTCGCATTTCTCCTGCTTCAAACCGTCCCTGACGGATCGCAGGTTGACCTTGCCGGAAAGTCCTTCCCTTCGAGCGTCATCGGACCTCAGGGCCTCGGCGAGGAGCTCACCCGGATTGATCGGCAGGCTGCCCACCTGGAGCGAAGAGGCCGACCCTCCGGCCCCGTCTTCCGGCCCGCTTAATCGGCCAATCTCGACGTCATCCGCGAGGATTTCCAGCGATTTGCCGTTGCCTCGCCTGATGGCGACTCGGCCGGAGGCCAGAGGGATGTTGGTTCGGCGGACCGGACCGGTCTGTGTCACTGTTGGGCCTGTCGGTGTTGTGCCGGGTTGGGCGGTAATCTCGGCATCGACCAAAACGAGGCAAGCATATTGACCCACGGGATTCTTGGCTCGTTCGCCCAGAATGCGCTCGGTCAGACAGGTTACGCGGGCCGGGACGCCGCCGCTGGCGTCAAAATCCCGAGCCTCTTGGGATGTCATGCCAATGGTGCGTTTGAGCAATGTGGTAGCCTGCTCGGCGACCCGGGTCACGGGGCTGAATGTCAACTCCACGATCTTGTTGATATCCAGACCTTGTTGAATGGCGAGGTTGACTCGCCACCGGTCGTTCTTGTCGGAGTTATCGTGAAGTATGGCAAGCGCGGAGAGCGCCGCCTTGCGGACCTCTTCGCTTTCGTTGCCAAGCGCCGCGGCAAGAAAGACCGGCAAAGACTCGCGTTTCCAGAGTTCCTTGGTCTTGGCGAGCGTCTGAATGATGCCCGTACACCGCTCGGCATCTCTGGACTTGACGAACTCATCTTTGAGCGCGTTGATACGTCCGGAGGCAACCAGCATCAGGGCGGTTTTCTCAGCAGATGCCCGGTCGACCTTCGGGTCCATGGCTCCCTCGGCCAGAACCTTCTCGCAGGCAGTCGCCTGGTCTTCCGGCGAGGGTGTGCCGACCTGCATTGTCCGCGGGAACGGTGCCTGGTAAGCCAGGTTGAGTTGGGACGCCGCCATCGTCAGCAGGGCCGACTTCACGGCCGGTTCCTTATCGTTTTCTTCCTTCACGGATTTAAGGATTTCAACAAATTTCGGTGAGTTGGCGACGTCGCTAAGATCTGAACGGCTGAGCAAAAGCAGCAACGCCTGCTTGGCTTTCGGATCGACCTTTTCCTTCTCCGCCCGCAGGGCGGTCAGAAGCGGATCTTCGTCTGAGGACACCTTAACGACAAGCTCGCCGCACGCCGCCAGACAACTGTTGACCGTCGCGCTGTCGGGGTTGACCAACAGCATGCGCAGGATGGCAGCTTTCAGGTCGGGGTTCTTAATCGAGCTGAACTGGCCGGCAAGTGCCTTCAGGGCGCTCTTTCGAAGTTCTCGGTCTGCCAGGATCTGGAGGCTCTGCTGGGTTCCGTCGTTCAGCAGGATGCTCAGTGCCTCCTGGCGGGCCTGATCCCGTTTCGAGTTGACGCACGCACCCAGGATCACGAAGGCATTGGCCGGTGCCTGCGACGCAGGCATGGCTTCAAGGATCTTGCTCAATCCCGGTTCGGCTGGGCCACTGGGGAAAACGCTCGCTGCCGTCGTGTCCCGGCTTGTGCCCGCGGCTAGAACATCGCTCACCCCCTCCAGCAGGCCGGCGAGCGTTTTCTCATCTGCCTCCTCCCGCAGATAATCGAGGGCTTGCTCGGGCAGCGAACTGGGGTATTCCATGAGACCATCAAAGCCTGCTCTCCTGACCCGCCGGTCCGGGTGCCCGCCGGCCGCCAAGAGGGCCCGAACCGCTTCGAGTTCGGCGACGGAGGCCTGCCCCGTTGGTCCCGTTTGAGCCGAGACGTTTCGTCCGATCCACGCCAACGCGAGTTGGGCCGTCGGGGCCGACGGGTCGGCGGTAAACTTGCTGACAGCTTTGAGGCTTTCATCCGGCTTCGCCGTTGATGGCTGGCCGGATGACGCCTGCTGTTGCGTGAGTCTGAGCAGCTTGAGGTCGATCGACTCGGGAGGAGCCTCCGGCAACTCGATCGTCACCACATTTGCCTCTTCAGGAAACCTGATCAGCAAGCCGAGCCAGCCGTTGACGGGGATCTCGCCTCGTTTCTCCGCCAGTGCCTCACGGGCACTCGTACCGCCGGTTGTGCCGCGGGCGCCGCCGGCGGTTCGCGGGCTGCCGGTGGTACGCTCGGCTGGAGTCGCTGGGCGCGAAACGAAGGTGTTGTGCCATGTCAGCGTCGGAGCGCCGCTCTTGAGTTCGATCTGGAGCCGTTCGTACAGGGTGTTGGTGAAACTATCCGGCACTTCCTTTGCAGGAACAGGGGGAACCGGAGCTGTTGGCTCGATTGGGGCCACAGCAGCCCCGCCGGCGGCTCGCACGTCAACCTTGGGAGGCTCTTCCGTGAGCAGCAGACCGAGCACGCGGGCCATCTTGCCCACGTCCGTTGTCACCTTGATGGCTCCCGGGATGAGGGAGAGTTTCACCTCCGTGGCGCGATATCGCACGGGCGCCAGGAGCAATAAGTAACCCCGGCCGCTCTCGACCTTTACGCTCTGATCCATATACTCGGTCAACAGGACGGGCCTGTTCAAGGCATAGCGGAAATCCAACTGGATGGGAGGCTCCAGTTCTTTGAGGAGTTCCTTAGCATCCGGAAGACCGGGCTCGATCTGGAGTGCCTCCTGTACGAGTTTGCGGGCCGGCTCGTAGACGCCCCCTTGCTTAAGCCAGCGGGCGAGCTCCACACGACCGGCGGCATCCTTCGGCAAGAGTTGCCTGGCCCTCATTTCCGCCCGACAGGTGAACCAGAAATCGTTCCATTGTTTCGAGCTGGTCTGCACCTCGGGATGGGTCAGTTGCTCCGGTTCCTTTGCGCAAATCTGCTCGACGCACAACCGGGCAGCGGCTTCCTTGCGTACCAGCAGGTACTGCTTGGCAAGGCTGGTCAGTTCGGCCACGGATTTGGCGGCCTCGATTTGCTTGCGCTGCTCTGGGGTAATGGTTTCATCCGAGCCGCCGGGGGTTTGTTGGGACAGGGCCGGTTGCGAAACCGTCAACACAGCCAAGACGACCATTTGCACAAAACAGGCGTGGATGGCCCAAGTGGGTCTGAACATCTGCCGAACCTCCGTAGCGAATCTTGTCCCTCGCAGGCGGTTGGGTCTGGGGGTTTTCATTGTACAGCAAGGCTTCGGCTTGGCAAAGGGCCCGAGGCCCGCCCAAAGAGTCGCCTTGGACCATCGTGGTTGGCATGACGCACGGACCGGCCAGCGCCCAGTGGTGTCCTCGTCTGGTAGTTTCGGCCAAGTGGGCATGGGCGTCGGCGGGGACGTACATGCATCCGAAGCGGCGCTCGGGGTCGATCTCGATGCGGTCGATGAAGGTCTGGAGCAGCTGCTTGGTCTCCGGCAGCGGCAGCGACCCTTCCGCCGCGTCGGCCATCCGGCGGAACTTGTCCGTCGCCCACTGGCGCAAGGCCCGCTCATCCAGCGGCTCGCCGTTGGCGGCCACCTGAGTCTTCCGTGCCTCCAGAACCTCGCGACGGCGCTTCAGTTCCACCAGCGTCGCCTTCAGTTCTTCCAGGTCGGCCAAGTTGGAGTCGGCCAGCATGGCAGCGGTCGCCCGGATACGCTTGTTCAGGGCGGCCAGTTCCTTCTCCACGGCGGCGATGTCATGCCCGTTGCCGCCGTCCTTGGCCAAGATGTTCTTGACGAACCTGTCCACGGCCGCCGTCATCGTCTCGGCGTTACCAAAGATCATGTCCCGCACCTTGCCCAGCACCCACGCCTCCAACTCGTCGGCCCGAATCTGCGTGCTCCGGCAGACGGCTAGGCCCCTGGCCAGGAAGCCACCGTCGGCATAGTACCGCACTGACCCGCGACGCAGGGTCCGAATGGCGACGCCCCAGAAGCCGTATCCGCAGTGGCGGCAACGGATCAGGCCGCCCAGGAGATAGGGCTTGCGGGCGCGGGGGTGGGCCTGGCGCTCCCGCCGCCTACCGGACCTTTCCGACTTATGACCGCGCATTGCATGCGGTTGAAGCCCAATCGACCT